>JAGLRT010000005.1 GCA_023136155.1 Methanosarcinales archaeon | reverse complement strand
GGTGGGGTGTAAGCATTGACGAGTTGCTGCTGAATATCAAGATGAGGGCACAGATAAAGGGGATAATTGCCGAGGCTGGCAGGAGCAGGCCCGAACTGGTGGAGGATGACAGGGTGGGGCAGGCGAATAATATGTTCTGGCTGCTGATGAATGAACTGCAGGAGGGGGATGGGCGCGTGGATTTGGGTGAGGTGTATGGCCAGTGGTGTGGGTGGTATGAGGGGATTATTTCAAATGTATGATGATTCCGGTTAACACAAAATTGAAAAATGTGTTAGTTGCAGTTAACACAAATCTTGTTTTTAGAAATACAAATTCTCGTGAAATCATGCAGTAAAATCAAATTATTAGCTGATTTAGATTTTCATTCATATTGGAACTATATTTATTATGTCCGTTTATGAGACTAATATAGGAAGAGGTTGTCAGAAAAGTGATGAAATCTGTACATTTCAATAAACGTTGATGAGTAAAACGCTATGCAGCATTATGCTGTATTTATTTCATAAGTTGAAATACCTCGAAATGTGGACTTTTTCGACAATCTCAGGAACAAGTTGAAAAGCGTATCTAGTGTCAAGTCAACATCAAAGTGTCCGATTGTACGGTGTATTGATAGCGTATTTGGATACATTGTAGGGTTGACTTGACACTAGTGTTACATTAAATGAAACACTAGTGTCAAGTAAACATGGAGTTCTGTTCAGTAAGTACTTTTTTATACCTTTAAATAGTTGAACCGAATATGTTGATAACAACAAATGAAGAATGGTGAAAACATGGAAATAATCATGCACAAGTACAAGGACATGGACCTGAAAGGTGCTACGCTCATTAATGGTTTCCCATCCGCCAATTTGATGAATTCTATAGTAGCCAGTTATCTGGTAAATGCGATGAATCTGGACCAGATATGCGGTCTTGATGCTGATGAGTTCCCGCCAATTGCTATGATATATGATTCAAAACCCAAATTCCCTGCACGGATATATGCTAATGAGGAGGCAAAATTGGTTGTATTCCTCTCAGAGTTCACTCCACTTCCTGAGATGGCCAGGGATGTTGCCAGGTTGATGTTGTCGTTTGCTGAGGATGCGGGGTGCAGCCGGATATTATCTCCTGAAACTCAAATAATCGAAAATGATGGGGTCAAACTTTTTGGTATCGGAAGTACAGATGCTTCCCGCAAAGAGTTGGTACAAATGGAAATAGATCAATTGATACATAGTATGATCGCAGGTATCTCAGGCGTTTTGCTTAATGAAGGAAGATTACGCAACTTAAGTGTCATTGTACCCATTGCACAGCGGGGACCTGATACTTCAGATGCCAGGACCGCTGCAAAGATAGTTGAAATAATTGACAGGATGATACCTACTATTAAGATCGACCTGAAGCCATTGTATCAGGAAGCTGAAGGAGTGGAAAAACACCTTAAAAGACTCAGGGAGCAGGCTGCTAAACCCGCTGACCACTACGATATGTACAGTTAGGTATTGGCAAAAAAGTCCCGGAGACGAAACAATTATCTATAAACCGACTATTAAACCCCTTCAGACATGAATGAAATCAACCCCTGGAAATCCACATCCATAGACGACTACCAGAAACTTTTCGACGAGTTCGGCATATCCCCGTTCGATGACCTGCTGCCTAATATCAAACACCCCCACCGCTTCATGCGTAGGGGTATAATCTTCGGGCACCGTAGTTACGATTCCATAGTGGATGCCATGAATTCCGGCAAACCGTTCGGCGCAATGAGTGGGTTCATGCCATCGGGCCGCGTCCATCTTGGTCATAAGATGGTGATGGAAGAGATTATCTGGCATCAACAACAGGGCGGGACCGTGTTCATGGCCGTTGCCGATATGGAGGCGCACAGTGTTCGTGGCATTTCATGGGATGATTGCAAGAGCATCGGGGTGGAAGAGTATATTTTAAGCCTCATAGCCCTGGGATTTGAACCCGAAGGCGGGCGCATTTATTCCCAGTCCACCAGCCCGGAAGTCCGAGACCTGGCCTTTGAACTGGGTGTAAAGGCTAATTTCTCTGAGATGAGTGCCATTTACGGGTTCAATGGCGAGACTAATATAGCACACATGGTCTCAGCTACGGTGCAGAGCGCTGATATCCTGCACCCGCAACTTCAGGAGTTCGGAGGACCACGCCCGGTAGTTATTCCGGTGGGTGCGGACCAAGACCCGCATATCAGGCTGACCAGGGGGCTGGCCGATAAGGTGAATCGGTTCCATGTTTTTAAGGGCCAGCAACATAATCCATATTATTCAAATGAAAATGAAACTGATAAAAATAAGGAACAACAAGTTTGGCTAGTAAATATTTATTCAAAACTACCAGCAGAAGAACTTGTCAAAAAAGAATTTAAAAAAGCCTTTAAAGACATTGAAAAATATTTACGAAATATTCTTATCGGAAATGATGAAATTAATCGTTATACTGGTCATATCAATATTCGCTGTTTCTCATCAGATTGCGAAATAATTCTAGGAAAAGCACAAGAAATTGTCAAAGAAGTGGAAAAATCAATAGGCGGATATGCTTTCATGCCGCCAGCTTCAACGTACCACAAGTTCATGACCGGGCTGCAGGGAGGCAAGATGAGCAGCAGTATCCCGGAGAGCATCATTGCACTGACAGAGGACCCAAAAACTGCTGCCAAGAAGATTATGCGTGCCAAGACCGGCGGGCGTATGACACTGGAAGAGCAAAAGGAACAGGGCGGCGAGCCTGACGAGTGTACGGTGTATGAATTGATGCTCTACCATCTGGTGGAGGATGATAATGAGGTGCTGGAGGTCAAACAACAGTGCCTGTCAGGAGAGTTAATGTGCGGTACCTGCAAGAAGCAGGCAGCAGAGCTTATGGAGGCGTTTCTGGTAGATCACCAGAGGAAACGTGAGGCTGCTAAGGAGAGGCTGCCTGAATTTGGGATTGACTACAAGTTCTGATAATCGTTCTCATGTATATTTTTCATCAGGCCGTTTAAGGTGTTGAACGAGCGGGTCGTTACCATGACTTCTTTACCGAACAGGTCCTGGAGTACTGCCTGTATGCGCAGTCCCACTTCTGCATAGTGGATTTTTGTCTTTTCAAAGATAATGTTATCCGGTTTGTAAAGGTCTATGATGCGCAGACTGTCATCTTCGATATCCATCAGCCGAGTTCGCATCTCTTTCACTGTGATACGGTTGCTACCGAACATATTCAGCCCCCTGATAAAAGCGACTCCAAGTTGTGCCATAGAAGTGTGTCATATGCTACTGACATATATGAATATTGACAGAGTGCGAGTGCAACAGTGACAATCACTCTGTTCATTTCTCAGACGCAAATAATAACTTTTAAATATCTTAGTCCAATCCCCTTGCCCCTAAAATAGGTGATAAAACTGTTGAAAAATGAATCTGCCAGAGTACCGCTTGTTTTGATTGGCGTGCTATTCGTAATGATATCTGCAGTTGTATCCATCAACATCTCAAGAATGGACGCTCAAATGGCAGCAGCCATGGTGTCCGGAGATGACATGAACAATGCAGATACCGCACTATTATATGCCAACGCCGACCTGGCACGAGCCATCAATTATGCAGGCATGTATGCTCAAAAGCAGATGGGTGAAACCCCCGTGTTAGAGCCAGACCCAGGTAGCCAGTATAATCTCAGCTTCGAGACTGATGTAACAGAATTCAACCGCAACTGGGCCAAAGGAATGATCGCCCATACCCTGAACCAGTATATCGAATCCAACTACATGTACGACAGGTACACCTACAGAGGGTATGCCATCAATGCAGAACCCCTTGAAGGATGGCAAGACATTGAAATAACACCGATACACATGGCACTTGACAGAGAGCTTAAAACTGAAACAGTTCCCCCCAATGATGTTTATGAAACATACTGGAAAGTCACAGTGCCGCTGAACATATCAATTATTGACCTGGCATCAGGCGATGTGCTGGATACACAGCATATCGTGATCGGTAACCTGATAACCTCCAGGTACCCGCTGTTGGAAGAGCTTACATCCGAATACGAACAGCGGCTGAACGGTGCCGATGCAGTGATGGCAGAAACCACTGCTTTTGCCAATGCATTTACCTGGACCAGAGGGTACATGCAGTATTATGCAAAGTCAAAAGGGACAGATAACATCGTCACCAACGAACATCTGGCACTGGTAGTGAACGGAGCACTCTTGCTGGACCAGGGATTCGTGTTCAATTCGGTAGATACAGGCAGCATTATCGAATATGCCATGCAGACACAGAATACGTTTACCGATAATGACAAACTGGACGAGGCCGAATTCCTGCAAACCCTTGATGTATCTGATGGCAGTTTCAAGGTTGACCCTAATACTGATGCGGCAATGTCAACAGGTGACGCCGGGAATGCTACCAAGGCAATGGAGATGGCACTGCGTTTTGATTACAATGCCACGCCTATAACTGATTTTTTAAACAACGATTCATTGCCAGGTGGTTCGGAAGTAAAAATCCAGATACAAAAAGTGATTCCCCAAGTCTATGACACTAAACTTGCGACAGGAATCAGCAGGTCTAATAGGATAGAATTTGGTGAACATGCCGGATTTGAAACTGACCATTATATCTACGATTGGGGTGAGCCTGATACTATGACTTTGATTCGTCATGTGCCAAGGGACAATTACGTTCCCGGCCATCTTTATGGCGAAAAATGGTCTGTTACATGGACAAGGATGCATGTTTGGCGGCATTATTATACTGTTTATTACCCCTGCAAGAAGACAAGAGAATACGAATGTAAAGGTTCTGACGGCAATATGACCACCTGCACAGAGGAATACTGGGATACTTGCAGTCGTACTGAGTATACTGACACTACAACTATTGACACCATGGAAGATATTGTTACCATCACTATCAAGTCAAAGGAGAATTCAAGGACGAGCATCCCTCTTGACTATGCCGGGACCATCTTGTCTACCATGAATGATGTGGATAAGGCATATTCTTCGAGGAGTGTGATTTATGCTG
>JAGLRT010000049.1 GCA_023136155.1 Methanosarcinales archaeon | reverse complement strand
ACATACTGAAACTGGCTGAGGGTATGATTGCTTTTTTATCAGTTTTTATATAAAATTATTGATATAAATATATTGCGATGATATCAAAAGGTTTATAAGCTATGAGTTTTTAAGTTTTGTTAAATTTTCTTAAAATATCTTGAACTAAAGTGTCAAGATGATTTCAGGATTTACGCAATTTCACAATTCAAATTTTAGTGTGGGATGAAAGATGAAAAATAAGCGCCGTTGTGGTGTAAACTATATACTTACAAAGAATGTAAGAAGTAGCGGGAATAGCATAATTCACAGCTGGATATCGATGCTGCTGACTGGCATTTGTGGGACAACAGCGGGCGCAGCAGTTCTGAGAGGAGATGGCGGCGGGGGTTGTGTAAATAGACAGATGGTGGTGTGGATATGATCCTACGAAAGTTATTGATTTTTACATTCATAATCACTGCATCAATTATAGTGGTCGAGGTAGGAGCAGCTGATGATGGATTAGTAGCAGAATGGAATTTTGAAGAGGGTTCCGGCAATACTTTAAAAGACAATTCAGGAAACGGAAATGATGGGACTATTTATGGAGCAACATGGACAACCGATGGAAAATTTGGTTCTGCCCTACAATTCGATGGTGTGAACGACTATGTTGAAATACCAAATTCACCAGAGTTAAGCGGTGGGTCGGGGAAAAATAAGAGTATTGAATTTTGGTTTAATACAAACAAGCAAAGTGGGCACATAATCACAAAGTGGCAATCTATATCTACAAAAGATTGGGGTGCATCTATTGGAGCTGTCGGACCAGGTTTATTCTTCTGGTACGAAAGTGGTGGCCGTGATAGACGTTTTTACGGTGGAACAATAGAAGAAGGAATCTGGCACCATGGAGCTTTTACTTTTCAAAGATCTACTGGATCGAATAATGCCAAAGTGATTCTTTATCTTGATGGAGAAGAGCTTGATGTTATTAATTATGATGGAGTGCTTCCAAACAGACTTTATGATATGCCTTATTCTAGTGTCCCAGTTAGCATAGGTTATTCGGGTAAAGTTTATAATAACGGTTATTTTGATGGGAAGATTGATGAAATAAAAGTATATGATAGGGTACTTTCTTCAGAAGAAATTAAAAATGAATACGATAAATTAAAAAATCCTCGTCCATATATACCTTCAGATACAAATCCTCCATTGTCTGGTAAAATAGTGATTATTAATCCTGGACACGGTCTTTATAAAACGCTTAATGGTGAATTTAATTTTCAGAGGTCATATTATGAGGTTGTTTCCGAGAACGATGTTAAGAGTATACATGCGAGAGGTAGTAAAGAAACTCCTACTGGAGCTGTAGATGTAAATAATGCTCTGGTTGAAGATAAAGTCGTAGTAAAAATTAGTTCACATTTGAAAAAATATCTTGAACAAAATGGAGCAACGGTATATTCGACAAGAGATCTAAATATTGATAATTCCATAAAAGGCATGAGTGGGTATCCTAGATGGGAAGAAGATTCTGATATTTATTTAAATTCAGTTTCTTTTTTAAATGACAATAGTTTTCATGATTGGATAAACAATACTCATGGTAGTTATTCGTATTATGCAAAACTTTGTTCACCAATAAAATCAGAAAGTGATATAAAGATTGATGGTCGCCGGTCAAGAGATTTAACTATAAGATGGCTATATGCAAATTATATAAGATCTAATAATCCAAATAAAGAAATTTATTATGTTGGTGTTCATACCAACGGGGTTGATTCTGCTTCTCATGGGACAGAAACTTGGTATGATCAAACTCAAAATGATAAATTTTTCAAGGATTCATATGGTAACGATGATTTGGCAAAATCTATTCAAGGTGCTGTAATAGAAAAATTTAGATCTGATATAGACCCATCTTGGATTGATAGAAAGACAAAAGTAAATGAAGATAGACCACCACAACAAGATGAGATTGGTGAATTATATTACAATAATAATTCTGCTGCTCTTATTGAGGTAGCTTTTCATGATAATATTACGGATAATCAATGGCTTCTGCAAGATAACTTTATTAAAGCTGCCGCAGAAGGAATATTAGAAGGATTAAATGGTAAGAATGGTTTATATGCTTCATATTATAGTAAGGCGATTTACAGGGAAAATATAAATGCCATAGAAATTCCTTTTATTGAAAGGATAGATCCAAAAATAGACTTTGATTGGCAAAATGATCCTCTGCCAATAAATAAAGATGGATGGTGGAGTGTTGATTGGACTGGTTTCATAAGTGCTCCTGAGGAAGGAACTTACTCCTTTAAGCTAAATTCTGATGATGGATCATGGTTGTTTATTGACGGTGAATTAGTTGTGGATAACGGAGGAGATCACCCACCAAGAGAAGTATCTGGGGAAATAGATCTTACTAAAGGGTATCATAGTATTCATGTGAAATATTTCAATAGTTATGGTGGGCAGGCAAAAATTGAGTTGTATTGGAAACCTCCGGGAGAATCTGAGTATAAAATAGTTCCTTCAGATGTATTGTTTATTTCTCCTCCTGTGAAAGTTGCCCCAATTATGCATCTATCAAAGAATGCGCCTGCAAGCATGGATCAAGGATACAAAATGATTTACACAATGTATTACCACAACTTTGGCACTATCCCTGCTTCAAATGTAGAATTAAAGGATATACTCCCACCAGAAGTCGATTATATATCAGCATCAGATGGTGGAACCTTCGATGATGCTTCAAAAACTGTAACGTGGACAATAGATTCGGTACCTGCTTTAGGACGAGGGTCAAGGACGGTCATCGTTAGAATTCCAAGTGATGTACCTATCGATACAGTAATTCAAAATACAGCTTCAATCAGCTATGATAATAATCCCCCAAGTATTGCAAGTACGCAGACTAAAGTTACCAAACCAAGTCTCCCGCCCGACGTCAAAGTCGAACCGAGTAGGGGCACTACAGGCGGTACACCTTCAATTTATTGGCGCGATCCAATAACGTTTTCATATCGCAGCTGTGATTCTGCAACAGGCGTTGATATCAGAATTCATGTAAATGACGGTGGACCTGATATATTGGGTACCATGGCTGGGGGTCCGCCTGATTGGACATATACCACAACATTCTATCCAAGACACGGTCGCGCCACGATAACCTATACTGTATACGGTTGTGAAGTAGATACTGTGAGCTTTGATATTTACATTGACCCTGCAGGCTACATCTACGATGCAGACACTGGCGAGCGCATAGCAAGTGCAACAGTCTGGCTGCAGTGGCCTGACGGCGATGGTGGCTGGGTGAATGTGCCAACAGGTGAGGATCCAGCAATATCTCAACCAGATGTCAATCCCCTGATCACAGGTGAAGATGGATGGTATCAATGGGATGTCTTGGAAGGATCTTACCGGGTACATGTGGAAGCTGATGGATATTATCCCGAGGATAGCATTGTGGTAAGTATACCACCTCCTGTCTTCGATCTTCATGTTGGATTAACCCAAATACCATCAGAAAATAAGCCACCGGTTGCAACGGACGACAGTGCCACTACGATGGAAGATACAGCAGTTGCCATTAATGTTTCAATCAATGACATTGATGTGGACGGTAACCTTGATCCCATGACTGCGAATACCGACTGTACCACTTGTTCTGGACCAGCCCATGGTACGCTTACCAACCACAATAACGGTACGTTCACATACACGCCTGATCCAGACTACAACGGTCCTGACAGCTTCATCTACGAGATATGCGATACGGAGGGGTTGTGCAATACCGCCACTGTCACTATCGATGTTACGGCTGTGAATGATGCGCCGATTGCAACGGATGACAGCGCCACCACCTTAGAAGACACAGCTGTTGCCATTGATGTTATAGTCAATGACAACGATGTAGACGGCAACCTTGATCCCACGACTGCGAATACCGACTGTACCACTTGTTCCGGACCAGCCCATGGTACGCTTACCAACCACAACAACGGTACGTTCACGTACACGCCTGATCCTGACTACAACGGTCCTGACAGCTTTACCTACGAGATATGCGATACCGAGGGATTGCGCGATACCGCCTTAGTCAACATCGATGTTACGGCTGTGAACGACGCGCCTGTGGTTTCCGTAGATGTAACAGAACAAACCGTGCAGTACAGTGACGGGATCGCAGATATCACGATTTCCACCACAGATGTTGATTCTTCATCACTCACAATTTCAACCAGTTGGACAAAGGATGGCGGAGATGTACAGTCAGACCTCCCCCCTGCCCTGGTGTTGAGTGCAGGGGAATGCATCCTGAACTCCCTTCCTGCTACATGTGTATGGAATCTCGAAGGACAGGCAGTGGTTGATACTGGCACCTATGACGTCACGTTCACGATAAGCGACGGGGAGGATGAAATTGAAGCCTATACCACCCGCATTGTAGAGCCTGAGGACGCTGTCGTTGCATTTGATAATGGTAACCCGGTTGCAGTTCAGGTCGTTGAATCCGGTGGCAATAGCCAGGCGTTCTCTTTAACTGTGGATGTGACCGAAGCCATTCCTGACATGGCTTTACTTGCATACCCAGGTGATATCAGCCTCGCCAAGGTGTCTGTTAGCTTGGAGCCCGTGGGCCCAGGATCACCAGCAGAACCGACGTCATGTTCACTTGAATTGGTTGGAACCGGCTATGACGAAATCCTAACAGTCACTTGTGACTTCAATGATGTGGTGGTTAACACGTACACCGTGAAGGTCACTGTTGACGGAGATTACTACACTGGCTCGGGAGAGGATGTCGTGGTGATCTACGATCCAAGCCTTGGTTTCACAACAGGCGGTGGCACATTCCTCTGGCCCGAGACCGGAGAGAAAACGAATTTCGGATACACCATGAAGTACAATAAGAAAGCCACGAACATTAAGGGCAATCTGCTCTTAGTGCGGCACCTTGAAGATGGGACGATCTATCGGGTA
Source organism: Methanosarcinales archaeon (assembly GCA_023136155.1). GTDB lineage: Archaea > Halobacteriota > Methanosarcinia > Methanosarcinales > Methanocomedenaceae > Methanocomedens_B. Next base: position 9,160 of record JAGLRT010000049.1, on the reverse strand, counting down.
AAGAGCAATGCCCTCTACGGCCTTGCTCTTGGTGAGTCTGAGGAAGGTGGCGAGACATTCGGCTGGGCGTCATTCAGCGGGAAATCCACCTATCTTGAGCCAGGATGGGATGAGCCCATAGGCAACTACGAATTCATTACATACGTTGAGGATCATGGTGAGCCAGGCAAGGACATAGACAGAATCTGGATCAAAGTGATGAATCAGGGTAATACGGTTGATGTTATGTCGATGGATGATCCTGGAGCCAATAATGCTGTAGTGATAAACGGAGGTAATATTGTTGTTCCTCACCAGTAATGTGGAAATAGAAATATAAAATGGTATATCTCAACCGAATCCAGCCTTGAAGATATTGAGTAAAACCGCAAACATCTTGCATCAAAGACTGCACATATTTATGTGCGAATCTACATCAGACGAGATGGAGCAAGAAATCCAAACAGACGAGGAGATCTTAATGGAACAAATCTCAATATCTTCAGCTGCCTTTAAACCCGGCAGCAGTCTGCCAGTCTAACACACCTGCGATGGGGAGGACCGCTCCCTGCACTCTCCTAGGACGCCGTCCCCGCAGGCACACAGTCCATCGCTCTTATCGTGGACGACCACAACACAACTAGCAAAACCTGGATCCATTGGGTGATCTACAATACACCTGCCAACACCACCGGACTACCCGGTGCGGTGCACAAAAACAAGACCCTGGGCGACGGCAGCCTGCAGGGCACATTCTGGCACAGGGAGAAATGGTGGGAAATACGGGCGCTGATTGATTGTAATCCTGAGGGCATCTTCCTTATCAGATGGACTGATGCCTATTCCCTGATATTTCATATGAAGCCGTAGTGGCAGCGTAAGTGCGAATCTATTTATAGAACATGAGAATGATAAAAATATATGGAATCACAGAGGCTGATGTAAATCGACCATTAGCAGAACTGGTCGAAAACAGTAAAGAAAAAGTTGTAATTGATGATATGGCTGACTATCATGAAATTTTTTACAGTATAGAATACATAGTTTTAAATTTCTGGCAGAAAAAACCAGCTCTTAAAGATAAAAATGTGTTATCTGCGTATCATAAACTTAAAAACGATTTTGATGCTCAGAAGAAAGGCTCGCTTGCAGATGAAATTTCAAAATCTGTGAAAGCTTTGCTGGTGTATAACAAAATAGATGGGGAAAGGAGTTATACTTATGAAGAAATTATTTCATGTGTTAAATATTTAATCAAACTTGTAAAGCAGCACAGGAGCCCAAGTAAAATAGGATATTTGCAATGGATAAAGACATTTTTTGAAGGTAATTTGCCTGAAACCAGGAAAGAGATTAGGAAATATATAGACAAATACGAAAGCTGAGAATCACCGTGAAATTACCATGATCATTGTCGGAATCGATCCGGGACTTGCAACTGTTGGTTTTGGAGTTATAAAAAAATCAAAAGAAAATATCATTCCGGTAAGCTACGGATGTATTCGGACGACTGCTGAAAAACAAACACCGGAGCGACTGCTGGATATCTATAACGAAACCAATGCATTGTTTGAAAAGTACAATCCGCAAACAATCGCCATAGAAAAACTCTTTTTCAATAAAAATGTTACATCAGCAATGAGGGTAAGTGAAGCAAGAGGTGTGATATTGCTTGTTGCACAACAAAAACAAATACCTATATTTGAATATACACCATCTCAAATCAAGCAGACTATAACAGGTACCGGACATGCGGATAAACGACAGATGCAGGATATGATAACAAAGCTTCTTGGTCTTGACGAAATTCCCCGACCTGATGATGCGGCTGATGGTCTTTCGATTGCTTTATGTCATATACATATAATGAGATAATGATATGATTTCACATTTATATGGCGAAATTGCGCAATGTGGTGAGGATTTTGTTATAATTGATGTTGGAGGTATCGGATACCATGTTAATGTTTCACGACCTGCATTACAGGAACTTACACAAAAAGAAAACTCAAATATAAAACTTTTCACGTATCTCAATGTCAGGGAGGATGCGCTCAACCTCTATGGATTCATGAATACAACCGAACTTGAGATGTTCAAATTAATTATTAACGTTGCAGGAGTCGGACCCCAGATCGCGATGAAAATCCTTTCCGAAATAAAAATAGAGGATTTCGCCTGTGCTATAATCAATGAGGATGAAAAAGTCCTCACTAATATTTCAGGAATTGGTAAGAAAAATGCTCAGAGATTAATTCTGGAATTGAAGGATAAGATGAAAAAGAAAATGGAGGGATATATTCCCACCAAAAGTAACATCAATTACGATGCAGTAAGTGCTCTTGTATCATTAGGCTTTCAACAAAGAGAATCCAGGGAAGCTGTAGAAGCTGTCTCTGCTGAAGTTAAAGACACCTCAATCGAAGCATTGATCAAGGCAGCACTTATAAGATTAAAAGAAGTTGAAGAATAAACATGGAAGAAAGAATCATATCTCCTTTAGAGCAGGATCATGAAAAGGAAGATACAACCATCCGTCCTTTACGACTTGATGATTTCATAGGTCAAAATCTCATTAAGGAATCCATACAAATTGGTATTGAAGCCTCAAAAAGACGAGGTGAACCACTGGACCACATTTTATTTTCAGGACCACCTGGTCTTGGGAAAACCACTTTGGCAAATATTATTGCACATAAGATGGGAGTCAGTATAAAAAGTACTTCAGGACCAATCCTGGAAAAGGCTGGAGATCTTGCTGCAATACTTACGTCACTTAAAAAAGGAGATGTGTTCTTTATTGATGAGATCCATCGCATGAATTCAATTATTGAAGAGATCCTGTACCCTGCCATGGAGGATCTGGAAATAGATGTCATGATAGGAGAGGGGGCAAGTGCCAGGTCAATAAAGCTCAATCTGGAACATTTTACTCTTATTGGTGCAACCACAAAGATAGGACTTCTGAGTTCACCGCTCAGGGATAGATTTGGTATTACTTTCAGGCTAAATCATTACACTATAGATGAACTTGTAGAGGTGGTGCATCGAAGTGCTTCAATCCTGCGTATTCCCATAACCCGGGACGGGACTATTGAAATTGCTAAACGCGGCCGTGGAACGCCCAGAATTGTTAACAGGTTACTGAGGCGTGCAAGGGATTTTGCACTTGTCAGGGCCGATGGAACGATAACTCAGGAGGTTGCTGATGATGCACTGACTATGCTAGGTATAGATAAACTTGGCCTGGATGAACTTGACAGGCGCATACTTAGTGTAATAACAGATGATTTCGAAGGTGGGCCCGTGGGCCTGAAAACCATTGCAATTTCAGTGGGGGAAGAGGTCAGGACTATTGAAGATGTGTATGAGCCGTATCTAATCCAGATTGGTTTTATTCAACGTACTCCACAGGGCAGAAAGACAACACAGGCAGGAAAAGAGCATTTGAGGGTTCAGTAGTTTGGCAAGTATAATCAATAACTTTGATTCTCTTTAACAGCATGTGGGTAAATCCAATAAATGTCAGATTCATGATCTCAATGGTAAGTCAGAGAACAGTGAAATTACAGCCAGGTGAAATTACCTGTTATGAACTATTATTCCATTCAGTAATCAGATATCCGCGTGGCTTGGTATCTTGACCTCAATCCGGTTAGGTTTACCTTTTCCTTCATAATACCAAAAATAACTTCACCACTTTTTGAAATAATATTTACATCTGCACCATTCATTTCATAGGCCTTATCACTGGCAGGTATATCGAACCTGGTAATATCCTCCCTGTATTCCTTGAGCCGTTCATCATTGGATTCCCTTACATAAAGACTGGCTTTGGGAGTTACCTCAAGCAGGTTCAATTCATACCTGAAACATGGACGGTTGAACAGGCTGCTCAATATATGAACAGCTACAGGGAACCTGAATTCAGAATCCACTTCTCTCAGACGGTCTTCCAGCATTATGTAAATATCATTTTCCTGCCGCCTGTGATTGTAAGTATACACCTTCGAGGGCGGGATTTCCAGTTCTTCAAGGAAGCCTACGTCGTACAGTGCTCTCAGGTATCCTGTGATGATAAGCCTGTGCTGGTCATATCCATTGTTCTTAAGTTCACGGGAGATGCCGCTAATGGATAGCTGACGGTCTTTGAGCAAGTTCAATACTGTGGTGAAAAATTTCTCTGACATAACGACACAATTTCTTATTGGTAATGAACCTGATAAATACTTTGGTAAATGATGGCAAACTGAAAAAATATTTGTTTCTTTCCAACCTTGAGACACTGCTTTGTTGTAACCTTAGGGTGTGGCTGCACAACCATACAAAACTACCCTCATATCTGCAATATTTCGCATGAAATATATACCTCCAAATCAATTCAGTGCACCATGCGCCCCCACATAACCATCAATGCAGCCATGTCCGCAGACGGAAAGATATCCACGCACAGGCGAATACAGGTCAGGATTTCCGGGGATGATGATTTTAACAGAGTGGATAATATACGTGCAAGTGCCGATGCCTTGATGGTGGGCATAGGTACAGTGCTTGCTGATGACCCCAGTCTTACTGTTAAATCAGGGCAGCTCAGGTCAGACCGGAAAAAGCGTTGTGGTTCTGAGAACCCGACCAGGATTGTAGTAGACAGTATGGCAAGAACACCCGTGAATGCTGATATTTTCAAGAAAGGTGAGGGGGAAAGGATTATTGCAGTGTGTGAGAATGCGCCACAAAACAGGGTTGAAGCGTTGCAACAACAGGGGGCCAGGATTATCACAGCGGGTGAGCAGCAGGTTGACCTTGCAGGATTAATGTCCGAATTAAAGACGCTGGACATTGATACACTGATGGTTGAAGGGGGAGCGACCTTGAACTGGTCACTGGTATCCCTGGGATTGGTGGATGAGATATTTACTTACATCGGTGCCCTGGTGCTGGGAGGAGTTGGAGCGCCCACACTGGTGGACGGTGCCGGATTTAGTGATAACACAGATGCTGCCGGGTTGGAACTTATCTCGATGGAGCGTATGGATAACGGTGTTTTGCTCAAGTGGAGTGTACTGGATACTAAAATTATATAAGTATGCAGGTAAGTGCAATGGATTATTGATTTCAAAGGTAATTTCCATGAGTCAACAAGATAAAGATGAGATTATAACAAGAATCCTCGAACTGAAGAAAGCACGCAATGCAGTCATCCTGGCCCACAATTACCAGCGTGGGGATATCCAGGACATTGCTGATTTCGTAGGAGATAGTCTGGGGCTAAGCCAGCAGGCTGCCAAACTTGACGCTGATGTCATTGTGTTTTGCGGTGTGGATTTCATGGCAGAAAGTGCTGCAATACTGAGCCCTGACAAGATCGTGCTGATGCCTGAAAATTCAGCAGAGTGTCCAATGGCGGCCATGATAACACCAGAAAACCTGGTCAAGACCAAGCAAGAATATCCTGATGCTGCGGTGGTGGCGTATGTGAACACCAGTGCAGCTGTGAAAGCTGAATCAGATATCTGCTGTACGTCATCAAATGCCGTGCAGGTGGTGAACAGTCTGGACGAGGATGTGGTGATATTCGTGCCAGATAAAAATCTGGGTATGTACACCCAACGTTATACTGATAAGACGATCATACCCTGGGACGGATACTGCTCCACTCACCACCAGATACTGCCCGGTGACATCCTGCTAATGAGAGAAGACCATCCTGATGCTGAAGTAGTGGTGCATCCTGAATGTAAACCTGAGGTTATTGATGTGGCAGATACGGTGCTGAGTACCGGTGGTATGCAAACTCATGTGAAGAAGTCGCAAAATAAGGAGTTCATAATCGGGACCGAAGTTGGTATGCTGCACAGGCTAAGGAAAGATAATCCTGATAAGATATTCTATCCGGCATCAAAGTACGCAGTTTGCCCCAACATGAAAATGAACGACTTGAAGAGCATCTTTGTGGCACTTGAGGAGAACAAGCATGTCATCACTGTGCCGGAATCTATGAGGGTACGGGCCAAACAGGCATTGGACCGAATGCTTGAAGCCGGACGGGGCGATTGATGCCAAATATTGCAAAATATGTCAGCGCAGTCTTTGAACTGCTGAGGTGGGGTAATTGTGCCATGGCGGGGTTTGCCGCCCTGGTGGGTACATTGATAGCCTTTTTGGCAGTACCTGATTCTCTTGAAGTTGTACTTGTGTTTGAACCAGTGCTGGTGTTTGGTACCGTGTTCCTGATAACAGGGGCTGGCAATGCTGTAAACGATTATTATGATTCAGAGATAGACCGCATAAACCGACCCGACAGACCAATTCCGTCTGGCAGGGTCGGGCGCTCATCTGCCCTGTACATGTCATTGTTGTTATCTGTGCTCGGGATTGCACTATCCTACTGGCTGGGGCCGATATGCCTTGGTCTGGCCGTGTTCAATTCGGTGATGCTGTTCCTATATGCTCGAAATTTTAAACGCATGGTACTGATTGGCAATTTAGTTGTCGGATACCTGACAGGCTCAACTTTCTTGTTTGGGGGTGCACTGGCAGTTTTTGAGGGCACTGGCATCCAGTCTACTGCAATACTGTTCATCCTGGCAGCTCTGGCAAATATGGCCAGGGAAGTGGTAAAGGATATCCAGGATATGGAAGGTGACCTTAAGGGTGGGGCACAAACCTTACCGATAAAAATTGGTGCCGATCGTGCGGCCAGAGTTGCGGCTGTGGCCGGGATATCTGGGGTGGTGCTAAGCCCGCTTCCTTTTCTATTTAATGTGAACAATGCTTTTGGTACATCATACCTTGCAGTGATATTTATTGCAGATATGTTGTTTTTAGTAGCTGTAAATGAGGTATTATTCAGAAACAATGCAACAAAAGCTTCAAAATTGTTGAAGATGGCGATGTTCGTGGCTCTGGTTGCCTTTGTATTGGGTGCGGTGTTTTAGTGTTTTTTTTTGATTTTATATGTTGGAATACGTTAATATTTTAATAATTAAAAGTTTACGCGGCCAATTTCTTATATTGAGGTTTATTTTACCTTGTATTATAATCATAATGTTTAAATATGCTTAATAATATTGTAGGGAATTGATTAACAGCCTGATTTAAATAATATCGAAGGAAGTGCAGTAATATGAAAGACAGAATTGTTCCAACAGCACCGGTAGAACGTCTCATCAGGGCAGCTGGCGCACATAGAGTAAGTGCTACTGCCAGTGAAGCTCTTGCAAAGCATCTTGAAGAATATGGCATAAAAGTAGCCAACAGGGCTAACAGTCTGGCCTTACACGCAAAAAGAACCACAGTTAAGGGAGAAGATATAGAAGAAGCTCTTAGACAGATGAAACTTTGAAATCTCTAAACGCCTGTGTAAATCCACAGGCGCCTTTTTTGTATTTATTTTCCTGTTAAAATGACTTGACACTTCAAGTCCGCTGGGAGTGGAGATGCCTATACCCACTACACCTTCTACATTAGAGTAATAATCGTATCCACTTCAAATTAGAGGGTAACCGGGACTATTTTATATTATTTCGCCTGTGGCAATGGTCACAATGGATATGTTCATGGGTTATAGGAGAATTCGAACCGCAGATTTGCGGCATTGTATCTGTGTTTATCTGTGTTCATCTGTGGTTAATATTTCACAAACCAATGCCGATCAACCGGATAAGTGCAGCCCGACAGCAAAGCGAATTCACCGCAAAGCATGCAAAGTTCGCAAAGATAATGTTGTGTCGGCTTCGCGTCCTTTGCGATGCAAAATCATAATTAACTGCCATGCCCGCAACGTAGTCTATCAAGCCCTTCCGGCCCTGTATACCACAGCCAGCAGTATCCCCAGCAGCGCACTTACGACACCGAATCCGGACGACCCCTGGGATGGCGTCTGGTTTGTGGAGGAGGGATCGGCGGTTGGGATAATATAAAAACCTGAATACTGTTCGTCAAGTATTTGAGGATTGGCGACGGTGAATCGTATTTTTTGAACATCATCATGTGCTTTATTGAATTGTACAAATAAATTTATGGGCGCATTTCCATTAGTCCAATCACCATTTGGTTTCAATTTCCAGATATAGGTAGTTTTCCAACCAGATTCTATATTCATATTATCAATAAATTCATCAATTTCACTAGGCCCTTCAATCACTTCATATGCAGTTGTAACTCCAGGCTCAGATAATAGAACATAGATATTTCCATCAATCTTTGATTCAATAGTAGCTTTAACTGTAAATGGTTCATTTATTTTTAATACCATTCCTTCTACAGTAGCAGGTTCATCATTAGACCACGCTGTAACTATACCAAATTCATTTTCTGCAGCTGTACAATTAGATATACAAATCAATAAAATACTCGCTGTGAATACTATTTTAACAACATTTTGGTTCATATTTACCATCCTTTTGATTCTTCAAACATTGGTTCAGGATTTTCTTTAGTAGGTTTATCACCTACTCCAGTTATTTTTCCAGGTGGCACCGCAATAAATGTACCAGTAACAAATCTAAATGAAATTACTTTGTTTCTACCAATCGGAGTGTTATCAACTGGGTCTTCAACACGTTCATCTGTCCTTCTATAAACCTGAGCTTCATGCCCAAAAATAGGGTGTGGGTGACATTCATTATCAACATCGCTAACCATAAATTCCAGGAATTCCCCTTCTACTTCAATATACCATGTATTCATAGTACATATCCATGGATTCATTGAAGGTAATACATACAAACCTGTAGGTCCCAGTAAATTATTATTCTTCAATTTTAGTAGATATAGTGATTCACCTGAATCACTTTGATAAAGTTTATCATGTTCCAGGTAATCCGGCACCATATTCACACCCAGCGTCACATTCTCCTCCCAATAGGCAAGTTCATCCTTCTCAAAATGCGAACCGTCCGGCCTCACATGCTCGGCCTTCATGGTAAACCCAATCGGAAAGCACATCGCAGACTTCAACAGATTGGCACCGTTATTATTAGCATCCCGCACATCGTCTGCCGAATCACCGAAACTGGAATCGATCTCGGTATCGATATTATCTGCTGCATCCCCGTACTGTTCATTCACCTGGTACAGTACCTCATCCACATACCACTCACGCACCTGGCTGATGGTTTTGGCACTACAGCTGGAATACTTCCCGTTACTGCGGTACCTTGCCTTATCCACATACCTG
>JAGLRT010000048.1 GCA_023136155.1 Methanosarcinales archaeon | reverse complement strand
TCGCCTTGATCTTGTTCGTAAGGTCTTTCGCAGTAGCCCGCATAGCATCGGCAGGATTGGGATACTCCATATAATTAATATCAGGGTCAAGATGGATATCCTCTCGTATCTGCCTGTTGATCTCATCAACTGCATCCTGTGCCTCCCCTTTCAGCCACCCGGGTGCAGTCACACCAAAAGTCTTTGGTTTGTAATTATCACTGTTTAAGTCCTTATTCTTGATATTTGCTGTCATGTCCGGGTCAAATATCTTGCACTTATAACTATCATATGCTTCCTCCAGTCCAGGATCAGTATGGGTGGACATATATGTCACATCCCTGGAAGTAAAAGCCTTGACCACATCATTATCCGTTGACAGGGTGGTGTCGGCATAATCAAGACGGATACTGGTCTTTGAGTTCTCCTTAGCTTTTAATGTAACCGTGACCCTGTCCACCCTCGTATCATTGGTCTCCATCTCATTATATTCGGTACGATAGCAAGTATCCCAGTATGTTTCAGTACAGGTAGAAGAATTACCATTAGCATCCGTACATGAATAAGTCCTGGTCTTCTGGCAGTCATATTCCACTACATAATAATGCCGCCAGACATGCTTGCGTGTCCATGTTACTTCCCATACCTCACCATACAGGTTCCCAGGCACGTATGTATCCATGGGCAGTACTTCTAATTGTTTCATGTTGTCAGGTTCACCCCAGCCATATGTTTTATGGCTTGAGTCATATCCGCTATGATCTCCCATGTCCACATTAGTTTGTCTGGCAACTCCTGTTGCCAGTTTGGCGTTATAGATCCAAGGTATGATCTTGTTGATCTGCTGGCTGGTGAATGAACTATCCGGTAATGAATCGTTGTTGAGAAATTCAGTTATAGGGGTGGCATTGAAGTCAAAATGTGCAGCTTGTTCCATTGCTTCAGTTGCATTATCGGGGTCTCCTGTGGAATTGGCAGCATCGGAGTTGAGATCGATCTGGTAACTGCCATTGTCCAGTTTGGCATTGTTTAATAATTTGGCCATGTCCATGTCTTTTTTACTTTCCAGTGTCCTTTTTGTCTGCATTCCATACTCAATAATACTGGCAGGGTCAACTGAATTGAATACAAATCCCTGGTCCAGCATTAGTGCTCCGTTCACCATAAGTCCGAGGTGTTCGTTGTCTACGATATTTTTGGTACTTCCGGGTTTGTAATACTGGAGGGCTCCTCTTGCCCAGGTATATCCCATGGCAAAGGTGGTGGTCTCGGTCATTAGTGCATTGGAACCGTTTAGCCTGATCTCGTATTCTGTTGTGAGGGATTCGAGGAGGGGATATCTGGCTAAGACCAGGTTCTTGATTCTGATACTTTGATTATCTACTATTTTGCCTGTGGCAATGTCTACTATGGATATGTTCATGGGTACGTTGATTTCCCAGTAGACCACATAGGTTTCTTCAGGGATAAGCAAGGCAGGGGAAAGCGGAGGGGGGTTAAGTTTTCTGTCTATTCCCATGTAGATGGGAGTGATTGTAATTCTATCCCAGTTTTTGAGGGGTTCGACATTCACGGCATAGCCGTTATAGTCGTAACGGTTGTACATATAATTGGATCCGATATATTGGTTAAGGTGGTGCATGGTCATGCCTTTGGCCCAGTTCTGGTTGAACTCTGCTACATCGATCTGACCGCCTCCTGGATTGTACTGGCTAATGGGATCGGGATCGATTACAGGGGTTTCGCCCATTTGTTGTACGGCATCCATTGCAGCATAATTTATGGATCTTCTCATATCGGCGTTGAATAACAAAAAGGCATCATTCGGACCTTTTATATTTCCTATCGGTTGTAGGGATTCTGCCATTTTTTGATCCATTTGTGTGATCTGGATGGATACTGCTACTGATATCAATACAAATAGTATGCCTATTACTACTAATGGTACTCTGCCGGAGTCGTCTTCAAGTGATTTTAACATTTTAGCAGGGGGTGAGATGGATAATCTACTTTAAGATTTTCGATTTGCCCCTCTGGGTCAATATTTATTTATCCGGCCTGACGTGGCTAATGAGCATTACCAGGTAAGGAATTTACGTATAACTCCTGTTTTTGCCAGGAATATTAACGTGGATGCGTTTGAAACGATCATATTACCATTAAGTCAAATGGTCAGTGCAGGTTAATTGGCGAAGGTATTACTACTAATCATTTAATTTATTAACAACTACAAATTGATCTAACAGATAATAATATTTTCAATTGATATTGAAACCTGGTACAGACTATGAAATTAAAAGATATGAACGAACGGGACATTATTTCCACCATTACCGGAATTTTTGGGGCGGAATCAATTGATAATGCCTTGTTCTCCCTCATGGTGGGACCCGGTGAGGACGACTGTGCAGTAATAGAAATCAGTGAAGGCAGATGCCTGGTATCTTCTACTGATATGCTTCATGAAAGTACAGATTTCCCCAAAGGGATAACCCCCTGGCAGATGGGTTGGATGAGTGTGGCCGTGAACTTAAGTGATATTGCGGCTATGGGGGCTAAACCTATTGGCATTATGATGGCAATGGGATTGCCCCCCAATACTGAACTGGATTTTGTGAAGGAACTTGTTGAAGGTATGGATGCCTGCGCCCGCCAGTACGGTACAAGCATTATCGGCGGCGACGTGGACCAACATGATGAATTGACCATCGTTGGCTCTGTATTGGGTTTAATTGATGCCGGACATCTGGTGCTAAGGAAAGGGGCGCAGGTGGGTGATGTGGTATGCGTTACTGGTGAACTTGGTGCTGCCGGTGCGGCATTGGATTCACTCCAGAATAAAACGGAAGCATATCCTTATGTGATGAAGAAACTTTACTTGCCTGTACCCAGGATACGGGAAGGAATGGCACTGGCCAGAACAGGATGCCTGACCTCAATGATGGATATAAGTGATGGGTTGGCACTGTCGCTTCATGATATTGGTGCCGCCAGTGGTGTAGGGTTTCGTATAAATTACGAAAGTATTCCGGTGCACAGGACCGTGCGGGAGATGGCTGATAGTGAAACCCGGCTTATGGAGTGGAGTGTGTATTCAGGCGGTGATTTTGAATTGTTATTTACTAACCGGCCAGAGTGTGTGGAAAAAGCCAGGAAGGTTGCTAAATTCACGGTGATAGGTGAAGTTACTGCAAATGGAATTACTATTTTACAGGACGGCCACACCGCTGTGCTGGAGGCCAGGGGATACCAGCAGTTCGGGGATAAAGTATAATTACCTGCAATCACAGGTTGATACTATGGTTAAATGTCCTACATGTGAAGGAACAACATGTATTGAGTCAGCCGATGATGTGTTGGATTCCATATACCAGATTTATAATGCCTGCCCGGAGTGCCAACCTGAACCGGGATGGAAAAAGCATACTGCTCTTGCAGACCAGCCCGGCATGCCCGCAATAAATAATTTCAACGCGGGTACGTTGCGTTGCGGCTCATGTGCCCGCAGGCCACTGGATGCAGTGATGGCACATGCCCTGTCTATTATGCTGAAGCATGGGGACCGGAATGACGATGCGGGACTCTCACAGGTAGGTACACCGCTTATTGCCAAGGGTTTTCCCATCATGTATCCGCCCAGGCTGGGGCCGGATAGTATTGTCCTGATTACCGATAATGTAGGACTAAAAGTGGCTGAGGATATTGTGGACAGGGTGCCCGAGATAAAAGGTGTTGTGTCGCGGCAGGGCGGGCAGGCTGAAAGTGTGGGGATACTTGACTCTGACTCCAGCCCCCACGAATATACACTACTTGCGGGCTGTGACATGAGATGTGATGTGGCCCAGACCGTTTTTGGTGAACTGGTGATATATAAGAACCAGAGCAAGATACATATTGAATTTGATAACCATCACAAAATGGATATACTCGAAAAACTGGACATGCAGGGTCTGCTGGCTGGCAGGGTGGTGGTGGACGGCATGTGTGGTCCCGGTACCCTTGGGCTTATGTCTATGCTGGCAGGTGCCCGCAAGGTAGTGTTCAATGATGCCTGGCGCCCTGCTATTAAGAACTTGCTGTTGAACATTGAAGTAAATAAAGAGCTGCTGGGTGTTGATGTGGAACTGGAAGTTGTCGTGCCTGTGGAAGACCTGTCTGTAGTGGGGAATGATCCGGTACTGGTAGCCAGGGTAATGAGGGGGGGAGAACAGACTGTGGTGGCTGCTGAAGTTTATTTCGGGGATCTGCGAAAACTAAGTGGTATTGTGGAAATATGGGACGTATGCCTGATTGATGCCTTCCCTGCAATGGAGCCTTCGGATTTTGTCAATATCTGGACCGAAAAGCATCCAGGTGGCAATGTGATAGTGGTCTGAGAAAAAATGTCATGTGGGATGAATAAAAATGTTGTTTGGAT
>JAGLRT010000047.1 GCA_023136155.1 Methanosarcinales archaeon | reverse complement strand
ATCTCTTCTTGATTTGAACGCCTTGCAATAAGTTGTGGTCTGATGTAATCAATCAAACCATCTGTACGGTTAGTTATGTCTTTCACTCGATATGCTGTAATTATGTTTTGACATTTTTGATCCTGATTTAATGGAGATAAATCCATATCAATTATCATGGGTGAAGGAGAATATGGTTCTTGCTGAACACTATTATCCACACGAAGAATAAATTGTGTGTCTCCATCTTCAACTGTAAGATAAGACCCCTTTGGTAACAAACCAGATATATTATTTTTTGATACCAATGCGATTTTCCCATTTTTTTCACCTAATACAATCCAAACCATTATTTCACCATCCAAATCTATCTTGGTTCATTGTTGGAATCAGTCCTGAACCATATGTTAATTTATTAATGTCAATAAGCTGTAGAGTTTTACTTGCATATTTTTCTGCGATTGCTATTGGTCGAATTTGTGGATTTTTCAAATCCCCTTGTACAAGAAGTAAGTAGTAAACAAGATCCATTATTGCATCCATCTCACCTTGGTATTTTAGATATGTATTTATGTGAAATTCCACTCTTTGAGGGCTCAGGTTGAATGCTTTAAGGTAGCAGAAGATTTTTGCATTGTCTGAATTGTGCTTATCCACGTACTTGAAGAAATTAGTTCGTTGTCCTTTTTTGAGGAATTTATATGCCCAGTGCATATCAGAATTATATTTTCCACACAATCCCGAAATATTATCCGTCACAAGATTGCTAGAACTATTTTTAACGAAGAATATTGGCATGATATTTTTTAATAAAAATTTGTTTATTGCATGAATCATAATAGTATATACGTCACCTCCAATAAGGGGACCATCAATAAGCAAAATTGATTCGGATGGACAATTATTGGTGAGGAGTTCGATTTTATCACGTATGTAATCTTTTTGAGAATCCATCTCAGGATCGTTTGAATGCTTGATGAACTTAGATTTGCTTATTATCTCACTGGATCTCGTATAAAAATAAAATGTAAGCAGATTTAGGGGTACAAAATCCATTTTCTCCATAACAATTAAAGAGTGAGACATAAGAAAGGCTGTGCCTTCAAGGCTTGAGAACTTATTTATTGATTCGTCGTAAGCGGCAATTATCCTATCATCATGTATTTTCTGTTCGCCATTTTTTGCATCTAAATTTATAGCTGAAATCTCATGCATAGGAGTAACCAACTCTCCAGAAGGAGGAAAAACAAAATTTTGAAAATCTAAGTTTACATTACTTGTGCTTTTTGGGAGTTTGATATTAATTTTATTTAGTTCTTCTACAGTCTTGTTAAAAGAAGAATGAAGCATTAGTTTATTAGAAGTTATCGAAGAAGACATTTTCAATCAAAGCTCTATATTTTTTAATAATGATACGTCTATATTTGATCTAAACTTTTCGGTTGAAAATCCATCTGTTTTCTTGCCGTTGTCTAAAAATCCAGAGGAGTTTGCAGCAAGAACTTGTAAATACAAGCATTTATTAAAAAATGCCACTTGCATGCGAACCCATGATTTAACTCCCTCATCAAGCCCAAATCCGTGTTTGAATCTAGCGTAATTGCGCAGAATCTATTACTATAAAAATATATATTTTTTAGATGTTTGAACTTTTGGCCAGGGGGTACAGAACAAAATTTCTGCTCAGTCCCACTTCATCATAAAATGAATTATTTCAACATCCAAAACTCAATTGTAACTAACCTGTAACTAACCTGTAACTATCTATATATATTTACAATTAGATCAAAATATTATGTTGAACGAAATTACCCATCAATACTACCGGAATTTCATAAAAAATAGTCCCACAGTAGAGATAGGTGACGTTCCAATACCAATCTACAAAAAACCCCAAACATCAAAACTCGCCCCCGCCTCCTTCAAACCCCAGACCACAACAGTCTGGTCATTCCCCGACCGAGGAGACTGGGCCACCCACAAAGGCAACTACCGGGGCAACTGGTCACCCTACATCCCCCGCAACCTCATCCTCCGCTACACCGAAAAAAACGACACCGTCCTTGACCAGATGACAGGCAGCGGCACCACCCTGGTCGAATGTAAACTCCTCCAGCGCAACGCCATCGGAGTGGACATAAACCCGGATGCTGTAATGGTCGCCCGCAACAGGCTGGACTTTCCATACAATCCCCTCGATGAAGAATACCACGAACCCGACATAAAAACATACACTGGAGACGCCCGCGCTCTCGATGAGATTTCTGACAGCTCCATCGACCTCATCGCCACCCACCCGCCGTATGCACATATAATTCCTTACACTCATGATATAGTCGAAGGCGACCTGTCAAGCGTCCACAGCATCGAAGAATTTGCCGATGAGATGCGGCAGGTGGCGGCTGAATCCATCCGGGTGTTAAAACCAGGGAAGCACTGCGCCATACTGATGGGGGATGCCCGTAAACATGCTCACTTCATTCCAATCACTCCCAGGGTGCTGCAGGCTTTTCTTGATGTGGGTTTCATCCTGCGGGAGAATATTATCAAACTACAATGGAAAATGAAAGGTACCAGGGAGAACTGGAGCGGGACAAAATATAATTTTTTGCTGATCGGACATGAGAACTTGTATGTTTTCAGGAAATTGAAAGAAGGTGGATCGGCAGCGAAATTCAAAAATAGTATGAAATGGTGGTGATGGAAAGTGAGTAAACGTTCGGATAAATTCTCAATAATTATGCGATATCTATATTGGTCAATGGAATTAATAATATAACAAATGTCAGGTACTATCTTCACCTTCACTACTCCCCCGGTAAATCATACCACCAATCAACTTACCCTGTCCGACCATAGGGACCATCTCCTTGCACGCTTAGGCATTAACCGTTCAGGCTACATCGTAGAACCCGGCTTGCACTTACTAGGCAGCCCCACACCAGACTCACCTGTGTTCGTCACTGCCAACTACACCCTGTCCTTTGACGCATTGCGCTCATCCCTTGATGACAATATGAATTGCTACATCCTGGTACTGGATACAAAAGGTATCAATGTATGGTGTGCTGCCGGCAAGGGCACATTCGGCACCGGCGAACTGGTAAACCGTATCAACATAACCGGATTGGCCGATAAAGTAAATCATCGCGTGCTCATACTGCCGCAACTGGGTGCTACCGGTGTGTCGGCCCATGAAGTAAAAAAACTCACCGGCTTTAGGGTAGAATACGGACCAGTGCGTGCGGCAGACCTGCCTGAATACCTGAAGACACACAAAGCCACTCCTGGGATGCGGAGAGTGCAATTCAACATGATTGAGCGCTTGGTACTGTTTCCGGTTGAGCTGGTCAAACTACTCCCATACCTCCTGGTTATATCAGTAATCCTGTACTTCACCTCAGGCCCCTTGGCTGCCGCAGGTGCTGCCGCTGCTGTGCTTGCAGGTGTTTTACTCTTTCCTCTTTTGTTACCGTTTATCCCTACAAAGGATTTCAGCAGTAAGGGATTCATACTGGGCGGTCTGGTTGCAATGCCCTTTGCATTTGCTTCATACCAATACGGAATAGATACCACACAAAGTCTGCAAATTACACGGGCCATTGCCCCCATGATGGTTATGCCGCCAGTCACAGCCTTTTTGTCATTGAATTTTACCGGCTCCACCACATTCACTTCAGTGACCGGGGTCAGGAAAGAGATATCCACCTATACACGCCTCATGGTATTGATGTTCGCTTCAGGTGTAGTAACATTAATTATTCTTGCCATATTACGAATTACGGGGTGGTAACAATGTTTGATTCATATCAGTCAAACACACTACAATATGACCCCATTAAGTGCATTAACTGCGGGATGTGCATCAATGTATGCCCCCACGCAGTCTTCGCACCCGGCGATAAGAAAGTCGAGATGGTAAACTATCTCGACTGCATGGAGTGCGGAGCATGCCAGATGAACTGCCCAACCGGTGCTATTACAGTAGAAAGCGGTGTGGGTTGTGCTTATGCAATGTTCTATGCTGCATTAACAGGGAAAGATGAGCCTACCTGCGGTTCCGATGAAGGTGGATGTTGCTGATAACATGGTAATAAAACTGAGTGGTAATCATGATAAAAGAAATGATACTAAAGAACAGAAGTTACAGACGATTCCATCAGGAAGAAGCCATAGCACCTGAAAAACTGAGAGAACTTATCGACCTGGCCAGACACTCAGCCTCTGGTGCCAACCTGCAACCCCTGAAATACATCATATCCTGCAACCCTGATAAAAACAGCCGGATATTTCCCCATCTTGCCTGGGCCGGATACCTGAAGGACTGGAACGGGCCGGATGAAGGCGAACGTCCGTCAGCTTACATCATCATATTGTGCGACACTGCAATCTCAAGTTCTGCCGGTGTAGACCATGGTATTGCAGCCCAGAGCATACTGCTGGGTGCAACCGAGATGGGGCTGGGCGGGTGTATTATCGGTTCAATTAAAAGAGACGGACTGCGCGATTCCCTTGGTATACCGCCACGTCATGAAATACTGTTGGTTCTGACCCTGGGTAAACCAAAGGAAAACGTTGTAATCGAAACAGCCAGGGACAACGAAGACATAAAGTACTGGCGTGATAGTGAAGGCATGCACCACGTACCGAAACGGCCACTAGATGATATCATCCTGGATGTTTAACTCGTTCTGCTGTCCTTTTTAGTTAAACCGGGACTTTTTATCTCAATCCTGCTGCGGTTGGGTGCGTCGTCGTAATGTTTGACTCAAGCACTTCGATTTGTTACACTGCGGTTCAATCATACAGGACGTTAAGCCTATACCAAAACCTACAGCAGCGAATATCAAATCTTTTAAAATATTTAATCTGTCCATAAATACGCCATCAATGTAAGAGATGTACCTAAAAACAAACTCTTGGAGAGAAGAGTAACAATCCGGGCACATCATGCTCTCAATAATGGTCATGATGGGAACCTGTAAAATTCATAGTGCACTTGGTTAAAATAAAATATATAGAGATGAGTTTATCTAAATAGTCATGTGTTTAATAAAATGAATATTGAGGGGAAAGAACCCCTCAAATGTTGGTATCCTGTACTTCAATACTAAAAATCAGTCATGACCCTGTACTGGTCAACCTCAGCCTTTTTCATGTCTTCCAGGAACATCTCAGCAGCCTGGCGCACGTCCTTGGCTTTGGTAATGGACCTACCGACTACAATAATATCGGCTCCGGCACCACAGGCATCACTAACTTTCGCAGAGCCATCCTCCAGTTTGCCTATGCCACCTGCAACAGCAACCAGCAACTTTGGATGAATCGCCTTCATGTCAGGGATACTGCCCCAGGCGTATGCGCTATCCTCTGCATCAATGGCCCTGTGCAGTTCAATGATATCCGGCTTTAAGTTCAGGTCCCTTAACACCTCTACAGGGTCAGAAACATTGAGCATATCAATACATGCATAGATGCCGGTCTTCTTTGATTCCTTGATAGCTTTCTCAATAGTAGAGAGCGGTGCCAGTCCTGATATTACAATAGCATCGGCAGTAG
>JAGLRT010000046.1 GCA_023136155.1 Methanosarcinales archaeon | reverse complement strand
AATTCAGTTTGCCCGAAAGTCATGTTATACATAGCGTGGAAGGCAGAGTTAGTTTTGCCACAGTTACTCTTTGATGCCATACAAGGTGTTCTAAAACCATTTTATCACAATGAAAGGCTTCCCATTGACAATATGCCCAAGCCATACTCTTCTTTTCATTGGTCATCGGTTGAGGACTTTTATTGACTTGTTGTTAGTGTTTTTGGACGAAAACAGCCTGCCACACTTATCGAATTAACAGCTAAAGTGTGCAGAAGTTGTTGTTGAGATTGTCAGAAAAGTACCTGAAAAGCACTAAAATAATCGATAATAGCATTGATAATAAGATTGTGTCGATTGAGATGCTGGATACATCGAAAATGTTACTGAATCCCAATCTTAATTATATGAGATAAAAACGCAAACAGTAACTGCATAAGTTGATGATTTACCGGTCCCACTGTTAACCTTATTACATCTATCTACTTATTAGTTCCCAGTGAACTCGGTTCATCTCCGCCATGCCAGCTCAACCTGGGCCGCATTTGCACCACATGGGACGCTTCCGAAGTATCATCCACAATAAACGCCACACCTTTTCCTTTCCCCATCTTGCGAATGGAATCTGCAATTCCATGTCTCATATAGGTTGGGCGCACTTTCTCCAGTGCACTGATATCCTCCTGCGACGTAAGACGGTGGCATACAATGATGTCACTCTGGCTCAGCACTATCGGATCCAGCGCTGAGGGTTGCTGGGTCGCCAGTACCAGAGATAAGCCCGGTTGCCTACCCTGCCTGATCCATTCGTTAACCAACACATCCCCTGCCAGACTGCCCCCGTCCCTCGGTATGAACAGATGCGCTTCGTCAATGAACATCCAGACCATGGGCATGGTTGTGACCTGATCGCCTGTGATGCTATTAATCTCATACTGCCGGCGGGCTGGCAGTCGTTCCTGGTAAATACGCCTGGCAAGTATTCCAACTACCATTGACCGGGTGGCAGTATCAGGCAAACTGCTGATGTCAATCACAGCTGTACTACCTGGCCTGATGATATCATGGAGTCCTGAGCCTTCGTTTTCAAATATTCCCCATTTTACGGCAGCGCTAAGGTAGTTAAATGCTGCCTGTTTTGTATCACTGTGTGCATTTGCATCATTTTGTATACGCTCTATTATCTCCTCTAAAGAGAACGTACCGAAATCTTCTTTCAACTGCTGCACGATTCTGCTAATAAGTATGCCAAGTGGGTGGACCGGACTCACGTCAAACAGGGAGCACCAGTCTGAACCGGACAGGTCACTGGTATGAATTGACAGGGGGATGGCATCGATTCCCACTGTGCGATATGCTTCCAGATTATTTCCCGGAACGAACACCTGTACATCCTGTACCTTTGGCTCAAGGTTCCAGTCAGATAACATCTGTTCTTCTTTCGTATTGGCATACCCTAAAGTCCAGAAGATACCCATACTATCGATTATTACTGAAGCAATGTTATCTGATACAGGAGGTTGCTGCTTTGCCAGCTCCTCAACAAGCGTGCCCATGGTGTATGACTTGCCATACCCACGTTTACCGCATATCAACACGGCATGGGGTCCCAGGCAGTCCATGTATACATCAGAACCGGTTGAGCCGTCAATAGCAAGATACCTGCCTACCCTGAGCACGCCTTGTTGTGAGCCCTTATCATGCCTGCCCAGAATGTACTGTTTATCAGTTACACCGCTATGGGCAATGTCAAAACCTTTCACTTTATTCATTCAGCCCCTATGACTGGATGTAGCATACTTAACTATTTTGAAATGCACCAAAGGCTGGTGCAATAATGGGGCTTTCACAATCTCACACCCTCCACATTCTGAAAAATACCCAACCAATTTCCCAATCCTTTCCCGCAATAAAACATAAGGATTTTAGTATATACAGGGTGGGTCACTTTTCAATGGGAAAAGTGGGTCGATTTTAGGTGGGAATTTTCACCACAGAAATCTTAATTCATATATACTACCTAAACCATTGAAATTCGATATAGATATGAAAGCCTGCATCATGTGCGGAGGCGAAGGTACGCGTCTAAGACCGCTGACTTTCGACCGTCCAAAACCCAATATTCCTTTATTGAACAAGCCTTCAGTAGTACACTTGGTGGAACATCTGGCTAATGAAGGTTTCAGTGAAATCGTAATTACCATCGGTTATCTGGGGAATGAAATTGAGGATGCATTGGGGGACGGCAGCCTGTTCGGAGTTCACATAGAATATGTGCGGGACAAGACCAAATTGGGCACTGCCGGGAGCATAAAAAATGCCGAGTTACTGTTAAAAGACGAACCTTTCATTGTTATTGGCGGAGACCATGTGATGGACCTGAACCTTCGTGAATTATTCCGCTTTCACGAACATAATGATGCAAAGGTCACTATTGGCCTTTTGCCAATTGAAGACCCGAAAGAATACGGTATTGCTGATATGGACGTATTCAACCAGATACACCGGTTCCATGAAAAACCAAATGCTGGTGATATATTCAGCAACCTTGCCAGTACAGGGATATATGTATGTGACCCTGCCATACTTGAAATGATACCCCCGGCAGCCAATTTTGATTTTGCCAGGGACCTGTTCCCTAAAATGATGAAAAAGAGTGACAGGCTAAATGGCTATCTGGTGAGAGGACATTGGACAGATATCGGTAATGCAGCCGCGTACAGACAGGCATGTAAATGGAAACTCGAAAAATTACCAGGCACAATTATTAAAGGGGACCTCAATATAAGGGATGCAAAGGTTCTCGGACCGGTTAATATCGGTAACGGGGTGACAGTGGGCACCAATTCTGCACTGGTGGGACCCATTATGATAGGAGAGAACACCACTATCGGAGATGAAGTTCTCATAGGTCCTTATACTTCCATAGGTTCCAATTGCAACATAAAGAGCGGGGCCAGGATATTGTCTGCCATTATATTCAATGACGTGGAGATTGGAAACAACACCAGCGTTTCAGGGGCGATCGTTGACAATTCTACGAAAATTAGTGACAACTGCACATTGGAAACAGGTACTGTTATCGGACCCAGGGTGATTATCCGGAATAATGTCACAGTCCATTCCAATGTGAGCCTGTGGCCTGAACTGGTGATTTATAAAGACACGGATGTGAAGGAGACCTTGCAAAATCCAGGTTATTCCAGTCACAACTCACACAATTCATGAAATGAACCTGATTCATGTAAATTACTTCTGCAAATTAATTAATTAATTCATGAAAGGGACTTGAACCTGTACTTGAACATGGCTCTCAATACTACCATACCATCATGCACCGGCCTGAACTTGGACGTGCCGGTCCGAGCCATATAGGTTATGGGTATTTTTTTTACCTTAAGCCCCAAACGCACCGCTTTAGCTGTTATTTCGGTCTCTATCCCGAAATCGTCAGATTCCAGTTCCATCTTCTTAATAGCCTGCCAACTCATGCCACGTAGCCCTGAAAGGTTATCCAGCCGCGATGAATAAAGTAACTGGAACAGACCCCTGGATATGGCATCACCTACCAGGAAAAGTCGCGGCAGGGCATCCCCGTCAAAATCCATCCTCTCACCGATAACAAGGTCATATTCATGCAAGGCGTCCACAATCTGAGGTATGGCACCCAGGGGATACGTGCCGTCCACATCAAGGAACACCACGTCGTCCTTTACGTGGTCAAAGGCACAGCGAAGAGCCTCTCCCTTGCCCAGGCCGTGGTCGTATATCACTTCCAGGCCGTACTTATTTGCGATCTCAACAGTGCGGTCTGTGGAGTGCCCGTCCACTACGACTATCCTGGGATGCCCGCACAGTTCCTGTATCCTTTTTATAGTGGCACCTATACAGGACTCTTCGTTCTTGGTAGGCAGGATTATTGTGACCAATTTATCACTTCACAAAAGATATGTTTGTCCAATATCATGTATCATGAGCAGTAAGTAATCAAGGTTTATATATGATATAATTATTATCTTTCAGGGCAGCATGCAACGATTGAAAAAATTCTTTGTAATTTCTTTAATGTTAAGTATCCTATTCCTGTTACTGCTCACAGCATTCACGATTGGACCTGAGACACTTCCCGCCCTGCGTGAAATAAAACCACTTTACTTGTTTGCAGCTATTGCTTTGCACATAGGCAGCTATGTCATCTGGGGCATGCGGTTGAAAGTTATGGCTGAAGGGCTGGGTCATCATATCAGCATAAAGGATGCCACAGAAGCAGTGGTATCCAATCTGTTTGCGGCCTCAATCACCCCATCCATGGCAGGTGGAGAGCCTGTAAGGATACACCTGCTAAATCGCAGTGGCAATATTCCAGTTGGTGATGCTTCCGCCGTTGTGATTGCCGAAAGGGTGCTGGATGCCCTGTTATTGTTGATTGCCACTCCGTTTGCACTTTGGGTACTCAAGGCATCGCTGGTGAGCTGGGAACTTGATGCAATAATTGCGGTTGCCGAGATTTTCGTACTGTTAATGGTGGTTTTTGCCATTGCAGGTCTGCTGAATCCAAAATTTATTGACTGGATTTCAGTGCTTATAACCCGCGGTCTTCACAGGTTTGGCAGGTTTGACCGTACAGAACATATCATTGAGTTTATAGAGCGTGAACTTTGGAATTTCCATAACAGCCTTTGGAAATTTGTCAGAACCGGTAAAAGAGGATTAGTTCTTGGTGGTGTGTTTACTGTCGTGTTCTGGATTATGGAATTCATGATAGTACCATTAATACTGCTGGGACTTAACCAGCCGCCCAATATCCTGACCGCCTTTGCAGTCCAGGTGTTCCTGACATTGGTCATGGTGGTCCCAATCACCCCTGGTGCCAGCGGAATTGCAGAATTAGGCGGTGCTGCATTGTTCGGCATATTGGTCCCCGTTTCCATACTTGGTATCGTGGTGGCATTATGGCGGTTGATAACATACTATGTCAATATAATCCTAGGCGGCCTTGTGAGTGTGAATATACTCAAGAATGGGGATTTGTTCCGGGATTGAAATATATCGTGTAGAGGTTAGGGTATTTCCTTCACTCCAGTATATTCTTCATGTTTTTGGATAATTCTATAAACCATTAACGTTAGTTGAATATGTATATGAAAACAGTCAGTATTTTCATTCCAGTGGCACCTTTTGAACCGTTGTCGATCATTAAAAAATCAGTTGTATCATTATCAAAACTTGAAAAGATAGATATTGACCTAAATATAGTGTATATAATTGACTGCCCTGATGGACCTGATGAACGTACTCGCTACCTTAAGGATGAAGGTATAGGACATCTTGTACGCAATGATACCCGGGGGCGCAGGGGAGGTGCCATTAATGATGGTCTGGAACTGTTAAGGGGGCTTGATGGGACACTCGATGCGGATTTTATTGTTTTTTTTGATGTGGACAGCCGCCCACACCCAGGTTTTATTCTTATGTGCATAGATGCCATTGAACGTGAGGCAGATGCCATGATGGCAAGTGGCGCCCGGTACATCACCAACCAAGATTCGGGATGGATAGCCAGGATAATCGCTGCCGAATATTCATTTTTTGAGGATGTGTACAAACTATACGAACGGTTCGATGGGTTCAAACAATTCAACGGACTTATCGGTGTTATCGATGCCCGTGCTCTTGACGGCATCAGGCTCAACGAGGATGTTTATTGTGAGGATCTGGAATTCACACAGCGGATGTACATCGCAGGCAAGAAGCCGGTACTGGCGAAAACAATGGTAGGAGAACAGGGGCCCACCAGCCTGAAGGAACTCTATAACCAGCGAGTTCGTTGGCTTTCAGGTGCATTGGAGGGAGTCGAAGAGAATATGGTGCGGTTCTTTTATGCCCCTATACCTATAAACCAGAAAACAGCTTGGTTTATGTCTATGACACTACCGTTTGTATCTTTTTTGCTGACCCCAATCGTCCCAGTCTACGGGTTCAGACTATGGGCAAAGGGACAGGACCGGGTGCTATTCAAGACCTTGGGGCTGGTGTTCCATGTATGGCTGATTAGCTTTTGCGGTGCACATGCATTATTGAACCGCACCAGAAAGACAAGGACGGAATGGACTGACACTTCACGCTCTGATATTTGACAATAACAAGGCTTGGTTCCGATTGCATCATCTGATGTACAAACACCTAAATATAGACCTAATCCTAACAATAAACTAATATAAAATAATATATCATATACAATAGTAGAAAAATTATTTCTTGCCGGGGGGTTTAGATGAATAAGAACACACAAGATTCACCCCTTCTTACAATGGAAAGGGAATTCTATCTAATTAGCCAGGATGTTCTGTTAATTTTCGATATGGAAGGCATTATTATTGATGCTAACAACTCAGCAGTTCGAATTTTCAGTAAAAACCGTGAAATGTTAATAGGATCACGTTTTGTTGAATATTTTATTGATCCGTTTAAAGCAAAAAATGCAATTAAACAAGTGTTTGATACAGGAGATGTTAGTGATTTTGAACTGGTCATGGAAACGAAAGATGGACCAAATCCAATCATAAAATTTAGTATATCGCCCTATAAAGACCAGACAGGAAAGATAGTGGGAGCATTTGCCACTGGTCATGACATCACCCAACGCAAGCGTGAAGAGCTGGAACTTCATTATTTACAGCGCTACAACAGAGGACTTATCGAAGTGAGCCTGGACCCGCT
>JAGLRT010000045.1 GCA_023136155.1 Methanosarcinales archaeon | reverse complement strand
AGTACACGCCTGTCAGTTATGACGACAACTGAATCAAAGACCTTCTCATCGCTGTCATTATGAAGGCTTGCAAGCCTGTGAGCCAGCCATGCGATAGAGTTACTTTTTCCACTGCCTGCCGAATGTTCCACAAGATAGTTATTCCCCACCCCTTTTTGTTTTGCATCTGAAACAAGTTTCCGCACCACATCAAGCTGGTGATAGCGGGGAAATATCATTGTCTCTTTTTTGACCTTATTGTTGCCTACTTTCTTTTCTTCCACCTGTATATGGATGAAGCGCGCCAGTATGTCCAGGAAGCTGTCGCGCTGTAATACCTGTTCCCAGAGATATGCTGTTTTGTACCCGTTAGGGTTTTCGGGGTTTCCTGCACCCGTTCCGTTACCCATGTTGAAAGGTAAAAAGCGTGTGTTCTTGCCTGAAAGCCTGGTGGTCATGTAAACTTCATCAGGGTCAACAGCAAAATGCACGAGTGAGCGTTTTTTGAACCTGAATATCACGTCATTCTGGTCACGGTCGTGTTTGTACTGATGAATTGCGTTTCGCCATGTCTGACCTGTCATCGGGTTTTTGAGTTCAGCAGTGGCAATGGGAATCCCGTTTAAGCCCAGGACCACATCTATAGATTTTTCGTGGTTTTCTGAATAGTGAAGCTGGCGCGTGATTGTCAACCTGTTCTCTTGATAGAGCCGCTGGGTTTCAGGGTTCATGCTGCTTGCAGGGGCAAAGTATGCCACCCGAAAGAGCTTGCCAAAGCACTTGAACCCGTGGCGCAGTACCTTGAGGCACCCTTCATGTTCAGAGTCAAGGGCGCGGGTGAGGTCTGAGAGGAGGGTTTCTTCAGACTTTTCTTTCTGGATGTTTTGGAGGTATTCCCATTCTTTGGGCTGGGTTTTCTGGATGAATGGTATGAGTATGGTTGGATCAAGGCAGCGCTGGCGGTCGAAGGTTTCAGGATTGCCTTTGATGTAGCCTCCCTCATTTATTAAATTGTGCTCGATAGCTGCTTCGAATATGGCTTCTGTATAGATCTTACTCACCGCTTTCCCTCCGTCACAAGTTGTGTCCCAAGTCTGTCGCAAGTTATGTCATGAATTTGTCGCAAGTTCATAGTATGCCATCATTGAGTCGGTAAATCAGCTTGTTGGTAGACCCTTTTGAGACTATCAATCCTTTGTTTATCATAGCTTTTAAATCTCTTTGCAGTGTCCGGCGGTTAGTCTCCGGGCAAAGCTGTTCGTAGTTTTGGATGGTTATGCCTTCATGTTCGAGTACGTAGCCCAATGCCTTCACCTGCCGCTCTTTCAGTTCATATTGTTTTACGATCAAGTCGGTGCGTATTGCTCCTTTCCCACGCTCTACCATTTCCTGCATCTGCGTAGCCAGCCCTTCAACGAAGTACTCAAGCCACCCGGTCATATCCATGTCTTGTTCTCTAACGTCCTGAATCGCCTTGTAAAAGACGGCTCGGTTCCGGTCGTAATACTCGCTGATGGTGAAGAGTCGTTTAAAGTCGTAACCAGCCCGATAAAGGCACAGTGTCGAGAGCAATCTGGATGTGCGACCGTTGCCATCCCGGAAAGGATGGACATGCACAAGCTGGAACTGGGCTATGCCACTTACTAATACCGGATGTATTTTCTTTTCGCTATTTAGCCATTCTACAAGAGTTTCCATCTTACCGGATACTTCTTCAGGTGCCGGGGGTGTGTAGATGATGTTACCTGTGGCAGAGTTGACGACATAGTTTTGGACATTGCGGTATTCGCCAGGCGTTGCCGCGCCGCCACGTACGCCTTCGACCAATCGCTTGTGGATATCGAAGATAAGTTTCTCGGTTATGTTTTCGCCGCTGTCGAGATATTTTGAAACGAGATCGAATGCCCTGCGATAGTTCAAAAGTTCC
This sequence comes from Methanosarcinales archaeon, assembly GCA_023136155.1. Taxonomy (GTDB): domain Archaea; phylum Halobacteriota; class Methanosarcinia; order Methanosarcinales; family Methanocomedenaceae; genus Methanocomedens_B. The sequence goes on along the minus strand of JAGLRT010000045.1, from coordinate 3,501 downwards.
CTGACATCGTTGGGATCCACGTTTGATACGTCCTCCCCTGCCAGCAGACGCCTGGCTTGATCCAGGGTAAGTTGTGTTCCTTCGATATGCGTGGTATGGTGTGCTTCCAGGACAAGGGCTCTATCACCCATGGAACTGATCCATTCTTCCGAGAGCTCAGCTGCTTCCAGAAAACCTCTTGCACGCTCGATCATGGTGAGACATGACGTGATGCTGTTCGTAATTACGAATTTCGGCCGGAACTCTTGTGTCATGAAACAAAATCCTCCCTTACATCGATCTTTCCGGTTACTGCGGCGGAGATGAGGGCTGTGCGGTACTCGCGGAGTTTTGAGATTGATTCACGGACTTTTGTGGTGAGGATGTCGATGTGCCATGTTTCGCGGTCAATGAAGGCGGCGATGGCGCACTGTTCGGGAAGGGAAGGGGATACAATAACCATGTTTCCAACAGTATCAGTTGAAACAGCATCATAAGTGCTGCCTGTCGCATTCATATTGAGTTTAACTCGAACATGATGGAGTAAGTACCAACAGAAAGTTGAATTGAATTTAAGGTCATTGATTGTTATTCCACACAAACCACGACCGATACCATATTCCTGATCAGCGATATTAAGCGCCCCTACAGGAGCACGTACAGAAATTAATAAATCACCTTTATGTGAAACTTTGCGTGCAACTTCACAAAATTGTGTAGGTATCGGATTGACAGCATTAAATTCAGCATTTCCTTGCAGAAAAGGGAGACCAATTCCATCTATATTACAATCTTCAGAACTTGGAGATTGACCCATATTAATTCTTGAACAGTATTTTAAACGGATAATTTCCCAGTCTTCCGGCACCTCCCCCAGCCACTCTACCCTCGAATCCCTATAAGCAGGATACCGTTTCCACCTGCTAACGGGTGCCTCGGAAATCGTTGGAGCGAGTTCAATGCCCATTATGTCCCCCCATGAACTTCGCCATTCACAAGATGTTTGCGCGCTTGATGGACTGCATCGTGCAATTCCAATTTAAAAATTTGTTTCAGCGAGAATTCTATGAGGTTTTTAGAAATAAATCCCTTGCTTTGTTCCAACTGTACAAGCTCTACATGCTCTTTATTACCCTGCACACACAGAATAAATCCAATTGGTTTTTCATCCCCTTCCCGTATTTTATAGTTAAGAAGCGTTCGCAGATTTACCTTCATCCATTCAATATCATCGTTCTGCAGTTCTCCAAACTTGAGATAAACCGTTATCATGCAGTGCATACTACGATGATAGAAAAGCAAATCAATAATGCGATGTTCGTTATCGATGGAAATACCCATCTGAAGTGGAATTAGTATAAAATCCGAGCTGATCTCCGGGAGCGACAGTCCAAGTTCTGTAAGAATCGCTGTTTTTAAGTCATGTTCAATCATTAGGCAGCCATCCTCCTTTGTATTCCAGTAATCACATTTGAATCAATTAACCACGCATAAAAACCTATAAATACGGGCGCCAAAATTATAAATCTGTGTTCATCGTCTTTAATGTGGATAATCTCCCGAAAATGGGTCCAGCTCAATTGTCCACTCTGTGCGGAAACAATGTGCTCATCAGGATACATTTCAGCAGAACGAGTCATGTAGAGCAGATTTGAGCGAAAAATTCCATTTTGTATTGCATCTATGACACACAAGCTTGGTTGTGCGTCACAATACTCAAAATAAGTCTCACAAAAGCATTTGTACGTCATAGGTGACTCACTACCTCCACCCCCTCAGAGATCGCAATCAACTGCGAAAAAACGTAGACTGCGGGTCTCCGTCCCCGTTGCTCATGCAGAACCTCCAGTACTCCAGCATTCTGGAGTTCTAATATCATCCTCTGAGCACTCCTCCTTGGAATCTCTGAATACCCGACAAAATCAACTGCTCGGAAGATCGGGCGGGAGAAGATAGCATCGATTGCCTGAATAGAGTATTTCGAGCGTGTAATCTCTGGTACCTTCTGTTTCATGTCATCGTACAGCCCCATAATATTCGTTGCTTTAAGGATGTTCTCCTTAGCCTGTTCCACAATCGCACGAAGGAAAAAGGATATCCATTCATTCCAGTTCCCATCATGGGAAATTGCAAGAAGACATTTATAGTACTCATCCCGGTTTCGTTCAAGATAAGCACTGATATAAAACATGGGATAAGATATCATTTTCTTACGATACAGAATCAAAGGAACAAGCATACGTCCAATACGACCGTTTCCATCCCTGAATGGATGAATAAGTTCAAACTGTGCCTTAAGAATTGAAAGTTGAACCAGAGTATCCTTTTCTTCACTGTGGAAATATGCTTCCCAGTTTGAAAGTGCATCCATTACATCCAGAGGAGATGGAGGCACAAAGGTTGCCCGTTCAATCGGCGTACCCGGAGGAGCAATATAATTTTGTATGCGCCTTATTTCTCCTGGCTCCTTATCCCTGCCTCTGGTGCTTGTAAGGAGGATACGATGCAAATCACGAATCATGTTAATGCACAAAGGACGTTTTTGCAAATCATCAACTGCTGCTTTCATTGCAATACGGTAATTGATGATCTCCTGAATGTCAGCCTGTTTTTCAGGGATTATCGTAATATTTGAATCTGCTTCGTACTGCAACACATCCTCCAAAGAAGCCTGTGTTCCTTCAATACGCGAAGACAATACAGCTTCCTGTGTCGTCAGTGGAGACAGTAGAATCTCCGGATTAACAATTCCTTGAAGGATGCCATCATAGCGTGCAAGCGCAGCATTTGCCTTTCCAATCAATGAAACATGTGCTGTCCAGTCTATGTTATTCAGAGGCAGTGTATCCGGAATATAGGGTTCCATCACACCATCTCCTCAAGCATTTCAGCAATCTCCTTCTCGTTAAAGTTATTCATGGGCAAACCTCACCCTGTAAAGTTTCGTTCACTTTGAATCCATATGTAGGCACTGGTTTTAATATCATGTTTACACATTTTCCCCATTCAGTAAAAAATTATAGTATGCCAACAAGCCACTAAATCGATTATAATTTAGTAAATAACAATCATTCCTTTTCGTTTAAAATTCTTTTGTATTGATCGTTGAAAACTTAGTGCCGACACTGAGTAAGAAATACCCACTCTGAAATAATCGAAATGCACCTGCAAGGCCCACACAATATTAAATACTCTACTTCACAAATGTACACAAGTCCCGGTAATCTCCCGCTCCAGTGTCCCGTCATCCATCTCCATAACCAGAGCCCCATCGTGGTCGATACCCACAGCTTCACCCTCGATCGTCTTGAACCTGGTGACGATTCTCACCTGGCGGTTCAGGGTAGCAGAATGTTCCCTCCAGCGTTTGAGTATCGAAGGAAAATCCCCGCTAATAAACGTACCATAATCCTGTTCGAACCGCTCCAGCAGTTGCCGGACAAGCATGACCCTGTTAATATCACCACCCGTATCTTCCTTGAGGGATGTGGAACTGGCGCCCAATATCGATGGCAGCATGTC
>JAGLRT010000044.1 GCA_023136155.1 Methanosarcinales archaeon | reverse complement strand
GTGCCGCAGCACCTGCTGCGATCGCCCTTGAAAGATTTCTTGCAACGAGCGTATCGTAGCCAGCTCCACAAACTCCTGTCCTGGCTTTCGCTGCATGAGGACCTACCCTGAGATATATGGGCAACGAGGGGTGAGTAAGCCTACATGGACCCATATTGCAGTTTTTACAGCAGATTCCAAGCTCGCCGAAGTTGCATTTGTCTCCCTGCTTTTCAAAACGGTCCCAGACAAGTTCAACTTTATCTCTCTTTGCTTTATCTAAGAGAGGTTTTACAGTTTCATCAATCGTCTTTTCTGATGCCATAATATTTTACATCCATTCTACATATACTTAAAATTTTGTTTTTTACGAGACCGTTACAATTCATGTTTTTGATTAAAATTTACCATGATTAGTTCTACATGGCAACTATTCTAATGGAAGCATGAATGCAAACCTCACGAACTGCAGCTTTGTGATTTTTCGCACTAATTCAAGTTGTTCCTATATTAGTCTCATTACCCTGATTTTTGAAGTGGATACGTGGATTTCGCTAATGGTTCTTGATTGTCTGATTTTCTTTGGTCTTAGATATCTTCATAAATTCCTTTTGTAACCTGAATTGGGTTTGATGGAGATTGTCGGAAAAGCATACATTTCGAGGTATTTTAAGTGTCCTGATTTTTTGCACCATGGCACCACATGCCGATTTATCAGATGGACGTGTTACTAATTATTCGATTATATCACTTTTCCGACAGTCTCAATATAGGAACAACTTGTTTCTTGTCAAATTATTGGATATTCCTGTTGAGATCTGTCAGAATATTTGATTTTTAAGCACCATGAAAAAAAATCGACGATAAGACATCCGAGATGTGCGGAAAATAGGATATAGTTCTTGTTATCAGAAAAAATAAAGCTCACAAATGTTATAACACCAACCTTTTTACACCCCATCAGGAAAAAAGGTTATATACCAATTTTACTAATACTTACAATTGGAGGTTATGTTATGGTATTAGATGATTTTAGAAGATTCGAAGAAATGATGAACCGTATGTATGGGGATTTCTGGGGAAGACCTTCCAGACTATTATTACCATCGGGTGAGAGGGAGAGTTTATTGCCAGCTCAAGCAAAGCAACCATTCATAGATATAATAGAAGGGGATAAAGAGATCATAGCGACGGCTGAAATGGCAGGTCTTGAGAAAGAGGACATCAGCATCAATCTGACCTCTGACAGACTTGAGATATCGGCGGAGACAAAGAAAGAAGAGAAAAAGGAAGAAGATGGTTACATCTACCGGGAAAGGCACAGCGGAAGATACTACCGCGCCGTTTCTCTCCCCTCAACAATCGACCCTGATAATGCCAAGGCATCATATAAGAACGGTGTACTTGAAATAAAGATGCCAAAGTCAAAGGTCATAAAGAAAAAATCACTTGAGATTGAGTAAACCTTTAAATGGTACTGTGGAGTTTATCCACGGCACCTAATTTTCTTTATTTTCCTGTTTCTTAAATACTATTTCAGCATTATCCACATCCACTTCAATGGAATCCCCTTCACCGAACTCCTTGT
>JAGLRT010000043.1 GCA_023136155.1 Methanosarcinales archaeon | reverse complement strand
TGTTCAATATCTTCATTGCCAGTGGGTCCAGAACCTTATGCTGGATCGTACGTTTAAGTGGCCGTGCACCGAAAGTAGGGTCAAATCCTGTCCGGGCAACAAAATCCTTGGCTTTTTCGTTCAGCACAATATTAATTTTCCTCTCTCTCAAGCGTTTACTCAATTGGTTAACCTGTATATCCACGATCTTCATGATCTCAGGTAGCTTTAACTGGTGGAATATAATAATGTCGTCAAGACGGTTCAGGAATTCGGGCCTGAATTGAGCTCGAACAGCCTCCATCACCAGTTTCTCCATCTCAGCTTCATCATCACCATGTTCAACTATCCATTGGCTCCCGATATTAGATGTCATGATAATCACTGTGTTCTTGAAATCCACAGTGCGACCGTGCCCGTCTGTAAGCCTGCCGTCATCCAGTATCTGGAGCATCAGGTTGAACACATCCGGATGTGCCTTTTCAATCTCATCTAACAAAATCACCGAATACGGCCGCCTCCTCACTGCTTCTGTTAGCTGGCCACCCTCCTCGTACCCCACATATCCGGGCGGTGCGCCTATGAGACGTGCCACTGTATGCTTTTCCATGTACTCGCTCATATCCAGCCTGACCATGGAGGCCTCATCATCAAACAAAAATTCTGCCAACGCCCGGCCAAGTTCAGTTTTACCTACGCCAGTTGGACCCAGGAACATAAACGAACCTGTTGGTCGATTAGTATCAGATATACCAGCCCTCCCCCTTCGCACAGCATTTGCCACGGCAGTAACAGCCTCTTCCTGTCCCACTAAACGCTCCCTGATACGATCTTCCATATGTACCAGTTTTTGCATCTCACCTTCCAGCATCTTGCTCACCGGGATGTGGGTCCAGTTGGATACAACCTCGGCTATGTCCTCCTCATCCACCTCTTCTTTGAGCATCTTCTGGTCTTTTTGAAGCTCTACCAGTTTAGCATTTTCAACTTCCAGCTGTTGTTGCAATCCCGGTAGAGTACCATACCTAAGTTCGGAGGCTATTTCCAGATTGCCTTCATGTTCTGCTTTCTCGGAATCCATCCGGGTCTTTTCGATGTCACCTTTTACTTTTCGTATGATTTGTATGTTTTCCTTTTCAAGCTGCCAGTGGGCCTTCATCTGGCTGCTTTGCTCCTTCAGGTCAGATAGTTCCTTATCAATCTTTTCCAGGCGCTCCTTAGAATAGTCATCCTTCTCCTTCTTCACTGCCTGGCGTTCAATCTCCAGCTGCCTTATCTTCCGCTCGGCATCATCCAGTTCAGCAGGCATGCTGTCTATTTCGATTCTGAGCTTTGATGCAGCTTCATCGATAAGGTCGATGGCTTTATCAGGGAGAAAACGGTCCGTTATATAACGGTTGGACAGCACAGCTGCTGCCACAAGGGCTGAATCCTGTATCCTTACACCGTGATGTACTTCGTATTTCTCATTCAGGCCTCGCAGGATGGAAATGGTCTCATCCACATTGGGTTCATCCACCAGTACAAGCTGGAACCTGCGCTCTAAAGCTGCATCCTTTTCAATGTACTTCCTGTACTCGTTCAGTGTCGTAGCACCAATGGCTCGCAGCTCTCCCCTGGCCAGGGCTGGTTTGAGTAGATTTGAGGCATCAATGGACCCTTCAGCCGCTCCGGCCCCCACAAGGGTGTGCAGTTCATCTATGAAAAGAATAACCTTCCCTTCAGAATCCTGTACCTCTTTGATAACTGCCTTCAGCCGTTCTTCGAACTCACCCCTGAACTTGGTGCCTGCCACCAAGGCACCCATATCAAGAGCCACAACTTGCTTGTCCCTGATGGTATCAGGAACATCTCCGCCAAATATACGAAGGGCCAACCCCTCGGCTATTGCGGTTTTACCCACACCCGGTTCCCCTATCAACACTGGATTGTTTTTTGTGCGCCTTGATAGTACCTGAAGTACCCTGCGAATCTCGTTATCCCGCCCTATCACCGGATCCAGTTTTCCCCGTGCTGCCTCTTCTGTTAGGTCGCGACCGTACTTTTCCAGTGCCTGATATTTATCTTCCGGGGTCTGGTCCGTGACCCTCGATGAACCCCTGACTTCCCTGAGAGCTTTCAGGATAATGTCTTTTGATGCACCGTTCTCTTTAAGAATCTGTGAAGATATGCCCCCATTCTCATCAGCAATAGCAAGCAAGAGATGTTCTGTGCTTAGGTATTCATCCTTAAGCTGCTTCATTTCTTCAAAGGCTGCTTCAACCACATCATTGACACGCGGGGACATGTATAACTGGCCGGCACCTCCCACTTTTGGAAGCTTGTCAATTTCTTCATCCAGGCGAGAGATTATTCCGGGGACATTGGCACCCAGCCGTTGAAGTATCTGGAGGGTAAGCCCTTCCTTCTGGTTTATAAGCGCCAGAAGGAGATGTTCTACATCAAGCTGCTGCTGGTGATTATCCTGTGTAATATCCTGGGCATCAGCAAATACATCCTGTGCCTTTATGGTAAATCTATCAAATCGCATGAGTGATCACTCACTTCTTAATTGTAATTTGATAGATTAATAAGTTACCACAGATAGTCTGGACTGTTATGATTTCTATATTCTGGAAAAGGGGGTATCCACTTTCTGGAAATGTTGGCAGAAGAATCCGGGTTTTTTTCCTTATGTTGTCGCCTGATAAATTACTTCTTCATATGGCTGGATGACCACAAAACCCTCTCCTTTGAAGGCCATCTGCAAAGACTCTCCGCTGCTACGTCCTACAAATGTCTTCAATGAAACATCGGTTTTCAGGTCTGGCAGAAGGTTACCTGACCATGCTACTGTGGCATTGGGGTCGGTAAACACTGGATTTTCAGGAGTTACACTGAGTGTCAGTGGATCGTAGTGAGTGGTTATTGCAACCATGCCTGTTCCTTCAAGTTTTACACTGAAAAGCCCGCCAGCCATTAAACCGGCAACTTTTTTCAGCATTTTTATATCCCAATTGATCGACTCCTCAAATGCAAGCAGGTCATTGCCATTGACAAATATGGACTGGTTCTCCAGATTGATGATAGATATCTTCTTACCATCGTCTGCCAGGTACAATTTACCTGAACCTTCTGCTTTTGTCAGGCTTACTCCTTCCCCGGTGACGGCTTTTTTCAGCATTTTGCCGATTCCATGCTCAAGTACACCTTCACGGGTGAATTTTATATCTCCCAGGTATGCAACCATCGACCCCATCTTTGACCAGACTTTCCCATCGAGATTGATCTCAAGCATCCGGTCCCGTTCCAGTTCGAATGTACCTTCTCCAAGGTCACGTTGTCCTGTTGAGTCAATAAACTCGTCTATTGAGTATCGTGACATTTATTATCCTCCGTTTTAATTTAACAAAGTCAAGGTAAGTACTTATAACATATGTATACTACTTTGAATTCAACAAAATTCGGGTGTTATTTATGGATGGCTATCAGATATTTTTAATTTTACTTGCAATTTATCTATTAGGGCTTGCAAGTATCGGATGGTATTTTACCAAAAAGCAGAAGTCAGTCACTGATTTCTGGCTTGCAGGAAGAGAGATCGGTCCAAAAGCGATTGGTTTTTCAGCAGCTGCTTCTTGGCTTACAGCAGGCGGGATACTTGCAGTCATAGGTTTTTATATGCTTCTTGGGATGGGGTCGATATGGGGATTTGTGGCTCCGAACATTCTGGCACTACTTATCATAGCACTTTTGGTTGGAAGGATAAAGAACCTGCCTTCCATAACTCAGCCGGAACTCCTTGAGCAGAGATACAGCAGTGCCATGCGGGCTCCTTTGGGAATAATTATTGCAATCGTAATGATATTGTTCGCAGTGGCAGATATCAAAGGACTGGCTCTTGTGCTTGAGGTATTCTATGGTCTAAACCCATTGTATGCAGCGCTTATTGTTGCACTTGCAGTATCGGTATATGTGACACTGGGCGGACTCTCGGCAGTGGTCTGGACCGATGTTATACAGTTCACGTTCCTGGCTATATTTACCATTGCAATGGCCGCTTTGGCGGTAGGTGCTGCAACATCAGGTGCGGTTGATGTACCTGCTATTACTGTTTCAGAATTGTTCGGTAATGTTGATTCTTCATGGTGGAATCCTATTTCCATAGGGATTCCTATGGTGCTGATATTCATTATCGCCATTATTCCTGGCTGGATGACAGAGCAGGACCCGTGGCAGAGAGTCTGGGCTGCCCGGGACAAGAGATCTGCACAATTTGGTATGGTGCTTGGTTCTATGCTGATATTGGTTGTATTTGCAGCATGTGCGGTTATTGCAATCGGCTTAAATGCTATATATCCCGAGATTGCACAGATGGGTTTCCCGATGGGAATGGCTGAGGCTGAACCTGCTCTTTTGAGATTCATAGTTGAAAATTTTTCACCCTTTGTGATAGCACTGAGTGCAATAGGACTTGCAGCAGCGGCAATGTCATGTGCGGATACTTTTGCAACTTCAGGGGCTTCCTGTCTTTCCCGTGATATATACCAGAGGTTCATAAAACCTGATGCTACAATGAAACAGATGCTGGTTGTAAACCGGGTAAGCGTGCTCATAATTATATTTTCAGCAACGGTAGCTTCATTCTTTATCCACAGTATTATTGATGCTATCCATATTGCCACATTTATCGCGAGTGCATCGTACTTTTTCCCACTCATGGGAGGATTGTACTGGAAGCGTGCTACCAAAGAAGGCGCCTTTGCAGGGATGATCATAGGAGCGGTCTCACAGATCGCACTTATTGTGTACGACCTGGCAAATACACAACCAATGAGCCCTCCGTATCTGGAGAGCCTCAGTCCGATTCTAATGAATCACGGGGTGGTCGTGGGGTTGTCATTGAGCGCAGTTACTTTCTTTGGAGTATCATTGCTGACCAAACCATCAAGTGAAGTTAACCTGGCACCATTTTTCAAGGAAGAAGCCGAAAAACTGGCACAAAAGGATGAAAAACAGGTTGATGAATCGGATCCGGAATATACAGGCTTCCTTGGGAAGATTGATGAAAAAGTGACTGGCGAGCGCAGTCATATGCACCTTCATCTCAGGGCTTTTGAAAAACTTGACTGGATAGAAATAGTTGCAAAATTGAAAACCACTTATCCTGCCTGGGTCTCGCCCACTGGTCCGGATTCAGTGTACAGGCTTACGCATGCTGATATGTTATCCTGTGTTTCAATTAGCCGTGGCAGCAATGCTGATGAGATATGGATGGCAGCTGAGCCGCGGGTGGAATCTATAGAGGCTATGAAGAAGGAGTTTTTCACTGCTCACGCCGAGGTGGTCAGTGTGTTAGAGCAGATGAGCATATTGCTGGTGATTCCTGAACCTAAGAGTTAACGGTAAATAGGCAGGTAATTTGGATCTGGAGTACGGGAAAGGGGAGGGTTCCTGTACTTCTGGCTTATTTACTTATAGGAAAGTATAAACGCATTTGTTTATCTCATTCGTTATACACCGCAGCTCTGCTGCGGTTGGGTGTGCCGGCGCAACGTTTGACCTTGCCTTTGAAATTTGATACATGATGATTAAATATCACATGTCAATTTTACCTTGTATAATCTCTCATTATGGATTATTGGTTCAAATACAAGTTGTTCATATATTAATCTCATCATCAGAACTGAATAATATAATATTATGTGCAATATAATAATATACATTTCTTAATATTCTCAACACAATAGTATCCTCTATGATAACTCGGGAACGGGTT
>JAGLRT010000042.1 GCA_023136155.1 Methanosarcinales archaeon | reverse complement strand
TGCCCCTGGCAGGCATACCCTACCACGCACTTGACGCATACCTGCCCCGCCTCATAAAGAAAGGCTACAAAGTGGCAATCTGCGAGCAACTTGAGGACCCTAAAAAAGCCAAAGGCATTGTCAAACGGGGCGTGGTCAGGGTGGTCACACCTGGCACGGCCATGGACTCATCTATGTTTTCAGACCCAGGCAGCAACTACCTGATGGCAGTGGCACAACTGGATAAACAATTCGGTATCTCGTTCATTGACATCTCTACTGGCGAGTTCATGACCACCCAGGTAAACTACGAGGAAACCTATGACGCTGTCGTAAGTGAAGCAGCCAGGATGCGCCCGGCTGAGTGTATCATGCCGCCCGAACTGTACAGTGATAGCCACCTGGCCGACAGGCTGAAAGATAACTTAAAACTTATAATCCATCAGTACGAAGCAGACGCCTTTGAACCTGGTATCGCCAGGCACCGCCTGCTTAACCATTTCGGTGCCACCACCCTTGAAGGTATGGGACTTGAAGACCTGCCTGCCGCCACTGCAGCCTCTGGTGCCGCACTGGCCTATGTGGAAGAAACCCAGATGAGGGGACTGGACCACATCCAGACTCCCAGAACGTATTTCGAGAACCAGTTCATGGTGCTTGATTCCATTACATTGCGCAATCTGGAACTGGTAAAAAATGTGCGGGACGGCTCTGCCGATTCCTCATTGCTCAGGATACTAAACCATACCAGCACACCCATGGGCTCCCGGCTGCTTGTAAAATGGCTGCTCCAGCCCCTTATATCGGTGAATGACATCAACCGCAGGCTGGACAGTGTCGAAGAACTTTCAGAAAACACCCTGCTTCGCTTTGACCTCCGTTCGCTTCTCAAAGGAATCCGGGACATGGAGCGGCTCACCGGGCGTATCGTGTACGGCAACGCCAATGCCCGCGACCTGGTGGCCCTTAGAACATCACTTACCGCCCTACCCCTACTCAAATCTGCACTGCAGGGGAGCAGCGTCAAATCAGACCTGCTCATATCCATCCAGGAAGAACTCAATGATTTTGGAGACCTTACCACCCTGCTGGAACATTCCATAGTGGACGAGCCGCCGATATCGCTTCGGGAAGGTAGAATTATCAAACCAGGATATAATGCCCAATTGGACGAGTTGAACGACATGGGTGCACATGGTAAGGAATGGGTAGCTAAACTACAGCAGCATGAGAGAGAGCGCACTGGTATCAAGTCCCTGAAAATTGCCTACAATAAAGTGTTCGGATACTTCATTGAAGTGACAAAAGCCAACCTGTCCCAGGTGCCGGATGAATATATCAGGAAGCAGACCACAGCCAATGCCGAACGCTTCTACACACCCGAATTAAAGGAAAAAGAGGCAATGATACTCTCTGCAAATGACAGGCGGGTGGCATTGGAACACGACTTGTTCACCGAAATAACCGGACTCATCGCAGCACAAGCATCTACACTACAGGAAACGGCAGGGCTCATCGGTAAACTGGATGTCCTCACAAACCTGGCAGAAGTGGCAGTGAATAACAATTATATCAGGCCTGAAATAAACGACGGGTGCAGCATCCTGATACGGGACGGCCGGCACCCGGTAGTGGAGTACTCGGTAGCGGGCGGGTTCGTACCCAATGATACAAACATGGACTGCAACAGTGACCAGTTCCTGCTCCTCACCGGCCCCAACATGGCAGGTAAATCCACATACATGCGCCAGACTGCCCTTATCGTCATCATGGCACAGATAGGATGTTTTGTGCCCGTATCATACGCCTCGATTGGTATTGTGGATAGAGTATTCACCCGGGTCGGGGCATTCGACGACCTGGCAAGTGGGCAGAGCACTTTCATGATAGAAATGGTGGAACTTGCCAATATCCTGAACAATGCCACACCAAAAAGCCTCATTCTTCTGGATGAGATTGGCAGGGGCACCAGCACCTTTGACGGTTACAGCATTGCCAGGGCCGTGGTGGAGTTCATCCACAATAGGGGCCGTGTAGGAGTACGGTCATTGTTCGCCACCCACTACCACCAGTTGACCAGCCTGGAAGGCAGCTTTAAGCGGGTAAGGAACTACCACATTGCAGTAAAAGAAGAGGGGCATGATCTGGTATTCCTGCGCAAAATCGTGCCGGGAGCCACTGATAAGAGTTACGGCATCCATGTGGCACGACTGGCCGGTGTGCCATTGAAAGTGACACAGAGGGCAAAGGAAGTATTAAGTGAAGTAGAGAGTGAGAGCCAGGGAGCCAAAGGAAAACGCAGCGCAACCTATACACAATTGATGCTGTTCGACCCCGATAGCAGTGAAACCATGCCGGTCCAGCCGTCCCGGCAGCCACATCCGGTGATTGATACACTGGGAGAGATGGATGTGGACAATATGACACCATTGGATGCACTTAATGCCCTATCCAAACTGAAAAAACAGGTGCAAGAACACAATGATAATGAATAAGATACATCTTTTGGACGAGGCCACCATCAACAAGATAGCGGCCGGTGAGGTTATCGAGCGTCCTGCATCTGTAATCAAGGAACTTATCGAGAACTCGATAGATGCCGGAGCTACTGAAATAAGAGTAGAGGTCATTGGTGGAGGCACCCGGAGCATCAAGGTCACAGATAACGGTAGTGGTATGACAAGGGATGATGTTTCCATCGCATTCCTGAAACATGCCACCAGCAAGATATCAGACGCTTATGACATTGAGAATGTTTTGACCCTGGGATTCAGGGGAGAGGCGCTGTCATCCATTACGGCTGTGGCGAAAGTGGAGATTGTGACGAAACAGGAAGGTGACATGGGAGGGACCCGGCTGGTGGTGCATGGAGGTGAAGTTGTAAGTATAAGCGATGTGGGTGCCCCAAAAGGCACGTCAATTATGGTTGAAGACCTGTTCTACAATACACCTGCCCGCAGGAAGTTCCTTAAAATGGATAGGACTGAACTGGCGCATATTGTGGAAATTGTTACAAAGAACGCTCTGGGACACGACTACATTTCATTCTACTTATCACATGACGACAGGGAACTGTTCCGCTCCCCTGCATCGGGAGACCTGTTCGACACTATCGTACATATATACGGTCCGGGGGTTGCAAGGGAACTGATAGCTGTAGATTATTCAAATGACTTGATAAAAATTTCAGGTTTTATATCAAGACTCGTTTTCACAAGAAACGATAAAGATTACCAGGCGTTTTACATAAACAAAAGGAGCATCAGGTCAAAGTCCATAAGCGATGCGATTAAGCTGGGATATTACACCATGCTGCCAAAAGGCAGGTATCCAGTGGCTATACTCAATATTTTGCTGGACACCTCTGAGGTGGACGTGAATGTACATCCCACCAAACAGCATGTCAGGTTCAGCCATGAACTGGCCCTTATGGATGCAATTGCAGAGGCCATAGGTTCAGCTCTGGCACAAGAGGAACTATTGCAGGCTACTGAGCCAAAAGGCACACAGACCAGATTGTCAACTGACAGGGATGATGTATCGGTTATCCGCGAGCAACAAAGCGAGTTCAAAGTTCCTATCAAGGATACCCAACGCAGGCTCACGCGCACAGGCAGGCATTTGGCACAGGAATCTAAAGAATCAGAACTGCCCTTTGACATTACGATACTTGGCCAGGTGGACGACACATATATTGTAGCCCGGACGCTTAACGGACTTGTATTAATAGACCAGCATGCGGCTCATGAGCGTGTTCTTTATGAACAGGTGATTGAATCGGGAATCAATGGGTCACAGGAACTCATAACCCCTGTCAATCTTAATCTGAACTCAAAGGAGCGTGTGCTGATGGAGGGTTATATACCTTATCTGGAAGATTCGGGGTTCGGCATTATAGAGTTTGGTCCGGATTCATTTGCAGTGAGTGCAGTACCTAACATATTGGGCAAACTCGAAGACCCCTCAGTAGTACATGAAATCATAAGTGACATACTATCGGGCGGCAGGGTCAGGGACATGACTGGTATTTCTGAGCATGTGTACAAGAGTACTGCATGCAGGGGGGCTATCAAGGCAGGGGCTGAATTGACAGTGGAGCAGATGAAAAAACTTGTGTTTCAGCTGCACCGTACCAAAAACCCGCATACATGTCCCCATGGCAGACCCACCGTGGTTACTTTTAACAAAGCTGACCTGGACAAGTTATTTAAAAGGATCTAGTCATATTTATTAAGAAATGCAGTGAGGGAATAATGGACGTTGTTGCAATTTTTTTATTTTCATTCGTATCATTGTTCGTGGTAGTGAATCCTATAAGTGGAGTGCTGACGTTCATATCCCTGACAGCCCAGATGAGTTTTGAAGAAAAGAATGCAATGGCAAAGCGGTCTGTGGCCCTTGCCTGCATCATTGCAATATTTTTCGCAGTTACCGGAGACTTGCTGTTGAAGGTTTTTGGCATCAATGTCGATCTACTTAGAGTAGCAGGCGGAATCTTGTTATTCACCATTGCATTTGATATGATGCATGCCCGGATATCACATGAAAGTGTGACCACAAAAGAGATTCATGAGTCACAGAACCGTGATGATATCTGGGTATTTCCCATTGCCATGCCTATCCTTACCGGACCCGGAACCATTACAACAATCATCGTACTGATAGGCTCTAACGATGTGCTGGAACACAAATTAATAGTAATGCTTGCTATCCTGTTTACCTTTGCAGTATCCCTATTCGTATTCATGTTTTCACGTAGGATCAATAAATGGATTGGTTACACCGGGATGCTGGTATTTACCAGGATCATGGGGCTGTTTTTAGCTGCCCTGGCTGTGGGTTTCGTCACTACAGGCATCTGGAACATTTACCAGACCTTCGTGTAATGAAACATTTGGAGGCAGGTCTCAAAAACAAATATTATTAACTTTCACCCCATTAGCAGAGTACATATGATACACAAACACCTCAATGACCTTACAGGACAGGAGTCACGGACCTCCTGCTGGAAGC
>JAGLRT010000041.1 GCA_023136155.1 Methanosarcinales archaeon | reverse complement strand
AAAGAGATTTATCCTTCTTTTTGAGTTTGTCCAGCTTTATCTCTAGTGTCAAGTCAACATCAAAGTGTCCGATTGTACGGTGTATTGATAGCGTATTTGGATAAATTATAGGGTTGACTTGACACTAGAGCAGTATCAAGTTGTATTATATAAGGCATGATCAAAGAAACCTTTTTTCAAACTCTTCTGTAGTATATTTTGAAAATTTGCCTTCTTTCACTCTTCGCTCAGCTTCTTCAACTTTTTTTATAAATTCTTTGCGAATATTTACTTCAGGAGGATAAAACTCATCTCGAATTATTTCCAGAACCTCAGTTAGAATCTCCTGCCGCTGCTTCTGTTTCAATTCGAATTTTAATTCGTTCAGATTTGCAACAGAACCCATGATTGCAAATAGAATTTCATAGATTTTAAAGATTTGCATTGGAGTAAATGGGGGGATAGTAAACCTAAATTAAAAGTGATTTGACCTATGTTTCTATCGTATTGCCGAAAGGCAACCATCGGTAGATGGTCGCCACGGGAATGCAAAAGGGATGGATACCCCTGTATGTGGGACTGTGTGGTATTTTGGTAGCAAATGAACTTGCATGTGTTTTTGAGTTTTGTAGTGTCACTACAACTTGTTTTTGATGTGTTTTTAAGCTAAAAAACGCACCATTTGATTGAAATTTAGTATAAACCAGCAGATAATCTGATTTTGATAATACATCAGGTAGCAGAGCTTTAGTCTTTTGTATACTCTCTCATGATGCTCAAAATCTTCCAGCATCAACAGATTGTTTGTGATTTTTCCAATATTACCATCACAAAAATCCATTGTCAGACGACTTCTTGTGATTATGTGATGGTGTGATGTTTTTTGGTTGATTTTCTAAACTCACAAATAAAAATATCCTGAATAAATGCGATTCAAGGCACTTCTTTCTCCAGATATAATCATCAAGCGTTTCATTTCTCATCCATCATCTCAAGAGAGATTCTCTTTAAGGCAACATCAACATCCAAAACCTTAACAGTAACAGTATCGCCAACAGAAACTATATCATTGGGATCTTTTACATAACTGTTACTCAATTTTGAAATATGAATCAGTCCGTCTTGGTGGACACCGATATCAACAAAAGCACCGAAATTCGTCACATTGGTAACATTGCCTTCAAGTATCATGTCCGTTGCCAGGTCCTCCAGATTGTTTATCTCTGCAGAAAATTCCACACTTTTAAACTCTTTTCTCGGATCAATGCCCGGCTTTTTCAATTCATCCAGTATATCAGTCAACGTAGGAATCCCGAAATCTTTTGTAACATATTGTTCAATATTTATCAATGATATTAATGTCTCATTCCCAATTATCTGGTTGAGGCTGACCTTCCTGTCGTGAGCCATTTTTTCAACTATAGGGTACGTCTCAGGATGGATTGCAGAATTATCAAGCGGGTTAGAACTGCCCCGTATTCTTAAAAAACCGGCACATTGCTCAAATGTTCTTGGACCCAGTTTGGGCACCTTACTGAGCTCCTTTCTGTTCTTAAAAAGCCCATGTTCACTCCTGTATCGTACGATATTCTCAGAAATTGCTCTTTTGATACCTGATACATATGACAGCAATTCAACTGAAGCAGTATTGAGCTCGACTCCCACATAGTTGACACAGGATTCAATGGTCATGTCAAGGAATCTCTTTAATTCTTTCTGGTCAACATCATGCTGGTACTGCCCCACACCTATTGATTTGGGATCGATCTTAACTAACTCCGCAAGTGGGTCCTGGAGTCGTCTGGCAATACTTATGGCACCCCTGACTGTAACGTCCAGATCAGGGAATTCCTTTACGGCATTTTCAGACGCAGAATAGACCGATGCCCCAGCCTCACTGACCACAACTGAACGTACGTTGAGGTTGTGCCTCTTTATTACATCCCTTACAAAAACATCGGTTTCCTTGGAAGCAGTTCCATTTCCAATCGAGATGAGCTCGACGTTATATTGTTCAATAAGACCCTGGAGAATTCTTTCTGCCTCATTCTGTTTTTTCTGAGGTTCGTGGGGAAAGATTGCGTTAAATTTCTTGAAATCGCCTTTCTGGTCAATTATAACAACCTTACATCCGGTTCTGTAACCAGGGTCTATACCCATTATTACCCTGCCGCCTGCAGGAGGTGAAAGAAGCAGATTTCTCAGATTTCTTGAAAATACCTTTATGGCCTCTTTTTCAGCTTCCTCCATCTTGAGGTTGAATACTTCTTTTTCAATGGAAGGGAATATCAGTCGCTTAAAACTATCTTTTACTGCAACTATTAGCTCTGTGTTGAATAAAAAGTCATTATTTTTGACAATCTCTGACTCAATAAGACTGAGTATGTGCTCTTCATCAACCTCGATCTTCCAGGTGAGTACATCCTCAGATGACCCCCGTCTGATTGCAAGCATCCTGTGTGATGGTGAACGTTGTATTAATTCCGAAAATTCATAATAGTTCTGGAACTTGGATTGTTTTTCAATCCAGTCCTTCTTTGCTTTTGAAGATATACGACCCCTTTTCTGGGCATTATTCCTCACCAATCTGCGGATGAACTCGTTGTTTGATATCGTCTCAGCAATAATATCCAGAGCACCGGTCAGGGCATCTTCATATGTCAGTACTCCTTTTTCTGGATTGATATATTTTGAGATGATTGATTTTTTTGTACCTGTGATATTGTGCTGAAGATATATCAGTTCAGCAAGCGGCCCAAGACCTTTTTCTTTTGCAATGGTAGCCCGTGTCCTTTTCTGTGGCTTGAAAGGGAGATAGATGTCTTCAAGCACGTTCTTATCAGTACAGCTAAGGATCTTTTGCTTGAGTTCAGCGGTCAGCTTACCCTGACCCTCTATTGTCTTTACAATGGTTTCTTTTCTTTTTTCAAGCTCATTGTAATATTCTAGCTTTTCAGATATGGAGCGGATATCAGTCTCGTCCAGACCGTTGGTCTTCTCTTTTCGGTACCGTGCAATAAAAGGTATGGTTGCCCCATCTTCAAACAGTTCAACGGTATTTTTAACTGAAAAGTCATTTAATTCAAGGTCTTTTGCGA
>JAGLRT010000040.1 GCA_023136155.1 Methanosarcinales archaeon | reverse complement strand
CGGCAACGACCTCCGGCTACTTGACGTTAAGGAAAGCGTTGAAAGCAAGAAGGTGACAAATGGGTTAAAGCACAGAGCTACCCACACAAAACAGCGATGAGCCAAAAAAATTAGATGCCTGAACTCCTTTACCGGCTACGAACACAAAAGGCTAAATTTTTCAACCTGAAATACCATTAGTCATTACATCAACTTTCAGGAGAGGAACACATTGGAGAAAAGCATTACATATTTCGAAAAGCCCGGGGAAGAGAACACCGCCGCCGTAATTGAAGTCGTTAAGATCCGCGCCCTTGAACTGGGCATTAAGGAAGTGGTTGTGGCCAGCACTTCAGGTAAGACAGGAGTGGCTATGGCAGAAGTCTTGCAAGATGAGGACATCAACCTGATAGTGGTAACCCACCAGTACGGGTCTAATGGAGAGGGTAAATGGGATATGGAAAGCCAGTATGTCTCTCGTTTAAATGAACTCGGCGTAGAAATCGTTTCCCAATCCCACATGTTCTCAGGCATTGAGAAATCCCTGTCCAAGGAGACAGGAGGAACAAGCAGGATAGAGATAGTGGCCGATACCTTGCGCAAGCTCTTTGGCAAAGGCTTCAAGGTGGCAGCGGAAGTCGTAATAATGGCAGCGGATTCCGGTGCCCTGTCCATGGAAGGCGAAGTCATAGCTGTGGGTGGGACTGCCTATGGTGCTGACGTTGCCTGTGTTGTGAAGCCTGCCCATTCCAACAACTTCTATGGTTTGCAGATACGTGAGATAATCTGCATGCCCAGGGATAAATAATATTATCAAGCTGAATTTTGCTAATACAATTTAATAACATTAACCACATACAACTTAAATGGCAAAGAAACAATACAAACGAATTCGTGGTATTTTTAATCAAGAGGTGTCAATAAACCTATGAGAAAATGGAACACAGACTGGGGTCTGCAGGGCAGGATGGTATTCACCATGTTCCTGCTTGCAGCAGTGTATCTATTATTCCTGGCATTTTTATCATTCCAGGGTGCGGGCATGAATGTCATGATCCTCTTTATTGGAGGATTCATGTTCATACAGTATTTTATGTCAGATAAACTGGTCCTTATGAGTATGGGGGCTAAGGTAGTATCTGAAAGTGAGGAACCAAAACTTCATGAAATGGTTACACGGCTCTGTGTTATGGCAGACCTGCCAAAACCAAAAGTTGCTGTGGTCAACAGCCCGATACCCAATGCTTTTGCTACAGGCCGGAGTCCGAAAAAAGCCGTGGTAGCTGTTACCACCGGTATCATGAAAACATTGAAACCTGCTGAACTTGAAGCCGTTATCGCTCATGAACTTAGTCATGTGAAGAACCGGGATGTCATGGTAATGACCATTGCCAGTTTCCTTTCAACAGTGGCTTTTTTCCTTGTACGATATCTGTTGTACTTTGGCGGGGGGAACAGAGATCGGGGGTCGGGCGGCATTATGGCGGTGTGGCTGGCATCTATAGTGGTCTGGGTTATAAGTCTCATGCTTATCAGGACCCTTTCCAGATACCGTGAATTCTCGGCAGACAGAGGGGCGGCCCTGATCACAGGTGCACCATCAAATCTGGCCTCTGCACTTATGAAGATAAGCGGAGTTATGCCCAGGATACCAACTGACGACCTGAGAAAAGTGGAAGGTATGAATGCTTTCTTCATTATCCCTGCATTGTCCGGTTCATCAGTCATGAAACTGTTCTCAACCCATCCGTCAGTTGAGAAACGTATTGCAGCACTCGAAAAATTAGAAACAGAGTTGGAATTGTAATGGGATTACTAGATGCTATATTGGGGAAGAGTAAACTTCCAAAAGCCAAGGTAGATAAGCTTTTTGCGATTTCTACTGCCAGCATTACTCTCGATGTTAACTTGGGACTAAAACCCGTCGGGTCAGCCGGTATTTGTTTTAAATCCATGGAATCTTCCCGGTATGCGGCGGCACGTTTGGAAATTGAAGAGTTGCTTCAATATAGCTGTAAGGAGACCGGTACAGAATACAAAGTGCAAAAGGATGAATTCAACTATTTATGGGTAATACTCAAAGACCCGGATTTCGAAGATTTGGTAACCAACATCCATCTCATTTCCCAGACCCTTATCGAGCATGGGTTCAGTGAACAACTTTTATGTGCAATCTATAGGTTCCAGGGTGAGGACAAGGTCTACTGGATATACAATTACAAGCAGGGGGCTTATTATCCATTCGCCCCTAAAAAAAGCCACCAAAGGGATAACAATTTGGAATTCAGGCTCAGGTCAGTGATGGATAGCGAACTTCCTATAGAAAAAAATGTGGAAAAATGGTACCCCCTCTGGGGGATACCCATATAATTAAACCTATTAATCTTCGATAAGCCCTTCCCCGCTGAAAATCCCGGCAGCTTCTTTCAGTGTCAGGTCTTCAGGTGGTACAATGATGTCGGATTCCATAATATCTGCATCATCTATGGGCGTCCCATTTTCTTTTATTGCAATAATTAGATTACTTAGCTCCTTCTTGAAGTCGGTTTCATTTTCTTTTGCAACGTAATCCACTATCTTGTTGTCAATTACATTCAGTTCGTCCAGCAAACTGCTGGCTACCTTGAACTGTCCTTCACCCATTATCCTGATAATCATTTTTCAACCTCATCTTTCAGGGACGCAAGTTCGGATTCAATATTACTGGTTGCACTTATCTTTGCAAGTTCCCTCTCAATATCATCTTCTCCGCCGGTAAAATCTTCAAGCGTACCCTGTTCCAGCAATTCATCCAGTGCAGACGAGCGTGCTTTCATGTTCTCTGTCTTCTCCTCTGCCCGCTGTACAGCCAGGCCCACATCTGCCATCTCTTCACTTATCCCTGTTACCGATTCTGTAATCTTGACCTGGGCTTCTGCTGCAGAGTACTGGGCTTTGATGGTTTCTTTCTTTGTCCTGAAGGATTCTACCTTGGCAGAGAGTCTTTTTTCAGTAGCCTGGAGCTTTTCCTGTTCCCTGTTCAGATCAGCTATCTGCTGTTCAAGGGACTGAATCTGTGACATCAGACCCCCTTTCCTTTCCAGTGCAAGGCGACCCAGGTCTTCCCTACCGGCTTTGACGGCATCCCGGGCCTGGCTGTTCAGTTTATCAATATTTAGATTCAGTTTGGATTTTTGCAGTTCAAGCCGTTTTTTTGAAGTGGTTACTTCGGCTACACCTCGCTTGACATTCTGCAACAATTCAAGCTGTTTTTGGTAAGAGTAATCCAGGGTTTCCCTTGGGTCTTCCATCTTATCCATCACTTTATTCATTTTTGCTTTAACTACAGTTCCCATTCTATTCAATAATCCCATTTTATTAACTCCTTGTTTTTGATAATATTCCTTATATATTTCCAGTATTTGAATTACTTTTCCATTTAATTTTGTAATGCCCAATTTATACCATTGATTGTAAAACAATATAAATAATAGGCAGTGTCCTACATTATATGATTTAGTATCTTAATGTGTCTTGACTTTAAAAATCATGGCTTTACCTCTGTCACCGGTATACCCCGGACAAATGTCCAAGGCCTGTATATAGCGTTTTTTCAGGATTATCTCCTGTTATGCTCATATGTATTGTGTGCTGAGATATATTTCTCAACCACGTCCCAGCCATTACCCACAGAGCCATGGTAACAACTTGGAGCCCATAGATGTTTCCCACACCATTCTACTAAATGGGGAAACTCCTTCCTGAGCACCCTGCTACTTCTACCTTTGATCATCTTTGATATATAACTTACGGAATATTTTGGCGGATATTTGACAAATATATGCACATGATCAGGGTTTGCTGCCATGTCAATGACCTCAATATCCAACTCGACACAAGTCTTCCTGATAATAGCCTCTGCCACCATGCCCACATCGCCCACCAGCACTTTGCCCCTATATTTCGGACTGAACACAAGATGGTCTGTAAGCAACGATACCGTGTGCCTGTCGTGCCTTAACTTCCCTGACATAGATATTGTGGATGCTGGTGCAATATAAGTATTAAAGTCAAGAGTGTTATGAAAATATAATTTCTATCAAAATTCCTTAATCACCAACTTCAGGAAAATCAAATCCCAATCTTTGCGGTCCTGGCGCCCTTTGCACCGCCCGAAAAATAACCCCTAAGCCAAACATCCGGACTCTCCCACCCCCCACCACCAAATCGGCATATATATATACCACCCAGCCGTGACAGTATGTCACACACTAACACGATAAGGTGAACACATGTCAGAAATTGGAAAAAGCATACGCATAGAACGAATAATGGACAGACAGAGCAGGAACATGGTAATCATCCCGATGGACCACGGTATATCAGTTGGCCCGATCACCGGATTGGTAGACCTGCCAAAGATGGTCAACAAAGTAGCTGATGGCGGGGCCAATGCGGTCCTGCTCCAGAAAGGCATGTCAAAACACGGGCACAGAGGATACGGCACCGATGTAGGGCTTATCATACACATAAGCGCATCAACAGCAATGGCTCCTGACCCCAATGACAAGGTCCTCGTATGTTCAGTGGAAGAGGCTATCAAGCTGGGTGCCGATGCAGTCAGCATACATATCAATATCGGCAGTGAAACAGAAAGTGACCAGTTAGAACAACTGGGCATGGTATCCGAAACATGCGACTTCTGGGGTATGCCCTTGCTGGCAATGATGTACCCGAGGGGCAAGAACATATCCAACTCAAATGACGCCGAACTTGTAGCACACGCAGCCAGGGCCGGTGCCGAGCTGGGTGCAGATGTCATAAAGACCAACTATACCGGCGACCCTGACACCTTCAAGGATGTAGTACTGGGATGTCCCGTGCCCGTGGTCATGGCAGGCGGTCCAAAGACCGAGACCGACGCGGAATTCCTGGAAATGATACGTGGCTGCATTGATGCAGGCGGTCGTGGCGTAGCTATAGGTAGAAATGTATTTCAACATCCCGACCCAACAAAGATGACCAGGGCCATAACTAAGATTGTACATAACAATTCCAGTGTAGAGGAAGCCCTGGAGGAACTGAAGTGAAAAAGAAAAAGAGTTTATGGATAAAAGCAGATGCCGGGGATTGGGACGAGCGTAAACTCCGGATTACCACCGGTCTTGAATCAGGGGCAGATTTCGTTCTGGTAAACGAGGATGATACTGCAAAGGTGCGGGAACTGGGCAACATCAAAGTGGCAGCCTTTGTCAGGGAAGGCAGCAGCGATGCTGACGTCTTTGTGGTAGGCAAACACAGCGAAGGTGACGGTACAAATCCACTTCCCAGTGATTTTTCAGGTAGCAGGGATATCAACCTGGCCCTCCAGTTAAAGGACAAAGGGATCAAAACAGCCGGATACGTGGTCATACAGGATAAACAGTATGAAGAGTTCGCTGCCGAGTTAGGCAGGATTTGCGATTATATCATAATTGTGGGAACGGACTGGAAAGTCATCCCGCTTGAGAACCTTATTGCCGGTCTCCAGGAAATGGACGTAGAGATCATTGCAGGGGTCACGAATGCAGAAGAGACCAGACTCACGCTTGAGACCATGGAACACGGGTCAGAGGGCGTACTGCTGGATACTGATGACCTGTCAGAGATAAAGAGGTCAGTAAAGGCTGTCGAGCAGACTGGAATTGAAGAAACACAGTTGAACACAGCCACTATCACCAAGGTCAGGCAAGTAGGTATGGGGGACAGGGTATGTGTGGATACCTGCTCATTGATGAGAGTGGGCGAGGGTATGCTTGTGGGCAGCCAATCTAACGGCCTGTTCCTGGTGCATTCGGAATCAGAGGACAGCCCCTATGTAGCAGCCAGGCCATTTCGGGTAAATGCGGGTGCAGTCCATGCCTATGTCAAGATAGGGGAAAAGACCCAGTACCTCTCAGAACTGAGTGCCGGTGATGAAGTGCTTGTCGTGAATTCTGAAGGCGAACAGTGGCCTGCTATCGTTGGACGTGTTAAGATAGAAAAGCGACCCATGATACTGGTTGAAGCAAAAGTAGGCGATGCAGTCATCAAAACCATACTCCAGAATGCCGAAACTATTAAACTGGTTGGTAATGACGGTAAACCCATATCTGTCGCCGTACTCAAGGAAGGAGATGAAGTGCTGGCATATTATGAAGACACTGCCAGGCATTTCGGCATGAAGGTAGATGAGACCATTATTGAGAAATAATACTGCAGATTGACATGGTGCGGATAGGACAGGTTGACCTTGGCAGGGAGCCGGGCATAGTAGCTGCCGTTGGCAGCGATGCCCTTGATATGGCAAAGCGGGCCAGGTCCATGGGTGCCAACATAATTGAGGTCAGGCTGGACCTTTTGGGTATCAGGGATATTGATGAGGCGGCAGCGTTGCTGGAGGACCTGAAGGAACAGGTCGGTCTTCCTATAATTGCCACCAACCGCTGTATCAGGGAAGGTGGACAGTGGAACGGCAGTGAAGCCGACAGGATTGAACTGCTCATCTCAACTATTGACGGCACTGATGCAGTGGACGTTGAACTTTCAGCCCCTTTGCACAGCAAAGTAGTAGATGCAGCAAAGTCTGCCGGCAAGACTATTATTATCTCGTCCCATGATTTTACAACTACGCCTTCCACCGATGTTATGCAGTCAACAATGGCACAGGCAAGAGATGCCGGAGCAGACATTTCCAAACTGGCAGTGACACCGGCCAGTATTGACGATATATTGCGCCTGCTGGAAGTTACGAAGCATGCCGTTTTTCCTGTATGTACTATTGCAATGGGGCAGTTAGGTGCACATACCAGGGTGGTGGCGCCGCTCTATGGTTCGGTGCTGACCTATGGTGCTGTGGATGAAGCAGTGGCGCCGGGACAGCTAAAGATAGATGAATTGAAACACATGTTGGAGTTACTATCATGAAGACATTATATGCAGTATTCGGGGACCCTGTGGAGCACAGCCTGTCCCCGGTCATGCATAATGCTGCCTTTGCAGCACTGGGCATGGACTGCGAGTATCAAAAGTTAAGGGTCACTAAAGATGATCTTAAAGAAGCTATCCATGGTGCAAAAGCCATGGGTTTCGGTGGATTGAACCTTACCATACCTCTGAAAGAAAAAGCCCTCAGACTGGTTGAGCCCGATCCTCTGGCAGAGGCTGTCGGTGCAGTGAACACTATCGAATTCAGGGGAGACAGTATAATCGGTCACAATACTGACGGGATAGGGGCATTGAATTCCCTGAAGTCGTCGGGAGTTGTAATACCACATAGTGAGGTACTTCTACTGGGTGCAGGAGGAGCTGCCAGGGCTGTGGCGTACCAGCTTGCTTCGAAAGGCGCCCGGGTCACCATCGCCAACAGGACACCGGAGAGGGCGGTGGAGCTGGCAACAAATGTAAGTTCGGTTGGAAGGGCTGAAGGTACAGGTCTGGAAGACCTGACCAGCCTGGTGGAACAGTCCCATATCATTATCAACACAACCTCTGTAGGAATGCATCCCGACACAGACCAGACTCTTGTCACCGAAGATATGCTGCATGCAGGACAGGTGGTATTTGACCTTGTGTACAACCCGCTTTGGACTAAACTGTTGAAGGAAGCAAATAAAGCCAGAGCTATAACCGTTGATGGTATCAAAATGCTTGTCCTTCAGGGCGTTGAAAGTTTTAGGATATGGACTGGTGCAGATCCTCCGGTGGATATAATGGAGCGGGCCGTTCGGGACGTGCTTGGAAAACAGTAAATTCACTGCTATGAAGATACTCATTATTGGCGGTACAGGCGATACTGGCCAGTGGTTCACTAAATTCTATAAAAAGCATGGCTGGGATGTGACTGTCTGGGGGGCAAATGCGAGGCATGATGTTGCCGAATCTTTGGGTGTGCCTTTTGCCGATGACCTGGACAATGAGATAGCCCTTTCTGACGTGGTCATGATATCGGTTCCTATTGACCTCACCGAACAGGTGATTGCTGATATTGCACCAAAAATGAAAGCTGGCAGCCTGTTAATGGACATCACATCCATTAAGACAATACCTGTAAACGCTATGTTGCAATACGCCCCATCTGGCGTAGAGGTGTTGGGTACACATCCCATGTTCGGCCCCACCATCCCTGACCTGCAGGGACAGATAGTCATACTGGTGCCTGTGGATGGGCGAAGTGAGCACTGGCTGCCCGTTATCCGTTCATTGTACGAGGACCGGGGTGCACATATCGAGGTAACTTCGGCCTTGGAACACGACCGCATGATGGCTGTGGTGCAGGGTCTTACCTATTTTGCATACATATCCATAGGGTGCGCCATGGCAGAACTTGACTTTGATGTAACCCGCTCACGGCGCTTCATGAGCCCGGTTTATGAGATAATGGTTGATTTCGTAGGTAGGATGTTGGCCCAGAATCCATACCTCTATGCCATGATACAGATGAATCCCGAGGTCGAGGTCGTGCATGAAGCATACATGAAAGTCTGCAGGGAGATGTCAGATCAGGTGAAAAATGGCGATGTCCAGGACTTTGTAGATGCAATGAAGCATGCAGCAGTACATTTCGGTGATACTCAGGCTGCACTGGGGCGCTCGGACAAGCTCATAAACACCAAGATATCTGAGTTCCAGGAACTGATACATTCCATCGGTTCGGAGCGGGGACTAAGGCACCAGTATTCAGGGGTGATCCATGTGGGTATTGTCAAGAAAGTGACGCCACTGAGTGTGGTTATTGAATGCAGTGGCAGTGAGATCGAACTTAAAATAGAGAACATCCGCCTGCTGCATATGGACGAACTTGTCGAATGGAAAAAACAAAACCTGAAGCACAATTCCAGAGATGTATCGGCAATCATACCTCACGGTGCCAGTCCGGATATTATCAGGGACCTTGTGTCACAGTTGAATGGCATGGTATCAGTGGAGATTATCAACATTTATGACGGGCTCAACAGTGATAGTATAAGTGTAGCTTTCAGGGTCACCATCCTTGGTGACCTGGATGCCGGTGACATTCTTAGAGCTGTCAATGACCTGCTCACAGGTATTGGGTGTACATTGAGATGATGCTGTAACATTCCAGTGAATAAAAGTGTTGAAATTCAGAATATCTTTTCCAGGTCCTCAAGACCCAGTTCAACCTTAAAATTCTTGAGCTTGTAAAAGTTTTTTGCCCTCATGTCGTCATCTTCCAGGCGCAGGTCCCCCTCAACAAACCCTGATTTTTCAAGCCTTTTTAAGTGAAGATAGAGGACCTGCCTGCTTACACTCAGTTCCTTGGCCAGTTCATATATGTACCATTCCCGCTGTGAAAGCAGATATATTATCTTAATCCTTAAGGGATGGCGTATGGCCTCGCCTATATCCACTATCTTTTGCATAGTGGGATTTTCCATGTATGATCAGATCTCGTCCAGTTTGTTCTTAATCTCTTCAACAGTCTTTTTCACATCTTCCATGTCCTTTTCTATCCTTGTAAGCTGTTCATTGCCACCAGCCATGTAATTGGACTTATTCAACAGCACAATGACCACCGCGACAACTATGAGGATAAGGATTATGTTAAGTATAAAACCATATAGCTCAAATCCCCCCATTAGACCTGTTCCAGTTCCCATCATTCCATATGCCAAGAATTCAACTCCTTTTGATTATTCTTGAAATCAATGGTCATTAATCTGATGTAACTGTTTGGATGGGATGTGGGGATTAGCCCCACACCGCGCAACCGGCACCATTACCTGCACCTTTAAATCCTCCACGTCCGCTGTTGAAATCATTGTTTTCGGACATATATGCATAGAAGTCAACATATACTTCACCGGTAACCATGTTAACTCTTGCCTGCTTAGTTGTTCCATCATCGCCCTCATAGGAAGCTACAAACCAGAGTCCCATCTGGTATACTTCAGAAGTAGTACCATCCACAGCATCCTCTATAAGCTGGACTGCTTTTTCCTGTGTCAGTAACACGACGTCAGTATTTTCATTCAGGTAGTATCCCGGACCTTCCCCGGTGCAGAATTCATATCCAGCACCATACTGGCCGTAGCCCATCATCTGTCCGCCGAAGCGCCCCATATGCTGTCCCATCCACTGGTACATATTGTTGGCCCAGTCACTATCAGCATTCTGCTGGGCGTAGTATCCGTCCTGGCTGCCCATTCTTGCACTGGTAATGCCTGTGGCACCGATCACAGCTGCAATTACCAGCAATACCATCATTGTCTTCTTCATTTCATATCACCTTTCTGTGGTTTATTATTTTCCTGACACATATGTAGTGTCAACATTACATATATCAACTGATATAATATATATGTTTCGTATGAGTTATGTAAGTAAATTATTTGCAGACTGAAATAATCGTAAAGTATTATGTTTGCCTGTGTTGAATATGATAAGAGAATACTATGAGGCTAACACAGATTACAAAATTCCTTGAAAATATTGCCCCGCCTGAACTCGCAGATGAATCTGACATCGGCAGGATAGGGCTGGTACTGGACCGGGGCAATGAAGTAAACAAAATCGCCACTGCCCTGGATGTGACCGGGCAGGTTCTGCTGGAGGCGGCCCGGGCTGGCGCTGACCTGCTGGTTGCCCACCACACTCCCATCTATGAACCTGTGAACTTGCTTTCGAAAACCCTGTCCGACACCCTGAAGATTGCACTTGACAATGAGATATCCATCTATGTGATGCATACCAACTACGACCGGGCAAAAGGTGGGGTCAATGACGTGCTGGCAGGGTTGCTGGGTTTGGAAAATATAAGGAATGTTGATATTGGGCGCATCGGAGATGTCGCCCCCACAAAGACTGGAGAACTAGCCAGGTTAACCGCACAGCGTTTGGACACTCATGTACAATATGCAGGCGACCACTCAATTGAAAGCGTGATGGTACTGGGCGGCAGCGGTATGCGGAAGGAATATATCGAGATGGCATTGGATGCCGGGGCTGATGCCTTAGTTTCAGGAGAACTTCGCCATGATGTAATTAAATATTCAAAAGACATCTCGCTGATAGATGCAACACATTATGCTACTGAAAACCCTGCCATGCGAGCACTTGCCAGGAGACTGCCCGTTGAATCAGTATTTATAGACAATGGGCCGCAGGTGCATGTGATTGTTTAATCATCTTCTCTTTGCATAATTGACGAAGGATGATTGCATAATTTAATGATACTGTATTTTTTCATCAACACCGGAAAACTGGCAAGATATCAATAGTTTTATACAACATTACACCCCACCCAGACCATTAGATTTTCATGACTCCTAAGTACGATTATAGTAAACTGGGCCTGATAGCAGGTCTGGAAATACATCAGCAGCTTGATACAAAGGAAAAACTGTTCTGCGGGTGCCCTACTACGTTAAGGGACAATGAAGATTCTAATTTTGAATATTTCAGGTATTTACGCCCCACCCGCGGCGAGATGGGGGAGGTGGACAGGGCCGCGGCCGAAGAAGCAATGCTGACAAAGAGGTTCGTTTACAAAGCCTATGATACGACCTGTCTGGTGGAAAATGATGAAGAACCGCCCAGGGAATTGAATCCAGAAGCAATCGGCATCACCCTTCAAATTGCTAAACCCCTGAACATGCGTGTGTTTGATGAGATACATACTATGCGAAAGATAGTGATAGACGGTTCAAACACTTCCGGGTTCCAGCGGACTGCCCTGGCATCTAATAACGGTTATATTGAGACCAGCCAGGGCAATGTTGGTATTGGTGTGCTATGTCTTGAGGAAGAGGCCGCCCGGAAATTGGAGGATAAAGGGGATAGCGTTGTGTATTCCCTTGATCGGCTGGGCATACCCCTGGTTGAAATTGGTACTGAACCAGATATCTTGTCACCGGCACATGCAAGGGAGACGGCTGAACTTATCGGTATGCTGCTGCGCTCAACAGGCAGTGTTAAGCGGGGATTGGGTACCATCAGGCAGGATGTTAATATTTCTATTGCCCGGGGCGCCCGGGTGGAGGTCAAGGGTGTGCAGGCCCTGGACCTTATTGAAACCATTGTGGAGCAGGAAGTGGAGCGGCAGGTGAACCTGCTGGACATCATGGAAGAGTTATGCTCCCGAAACGCTTTAGTCTCAGGGGAAATTGTTGATGTTACTGACCTGTTCGCCCATAGCCAGTCCAAAGTCATCAAAAAGGCACTGAAAAAGGGCGTAGTGATGGCAGTGAAGTTGACGGGTTTTGCAGGTTTGGTGGGCCGTGAGGTTCAGTCCGGACGCAGGTTGGGTACTGAACTATCCGACTATGCTAAAAAATCAGGCGTTGGAGGGATATTCCATACCGATGAACTACCTGCATACGGCATAACTGAGCAGGAGGTGGAATCCCTGCGAAAGGCCGTAGAAGCTGGCGAAGGGGACTGCGTAATAATGGTGGCAGACCTGGAAGAGCGTGCCAATGGGGCCATGCAAATGGTGATTGAACGGGCACGTATGGCACTCGATTCCGTGCCAGAAGAAACCAGGCGGGCCTTACCTGATGGAAACTCAGCCTATATGCGCCCTCTTCCGGGAGCGGCGCGGATGTATCCGGAAACCGATGTGCCACCTGTTGTTGTGACAAAGGATATGCTGGATAATATCAAACTGCCGGAACTGCTGCCCCAGCGTAAGGCAAGATATATGGAAGAATGGGGGCTGAACGAAGAATTAGCAGGCAGGATGGCATATTCTGTTCATTCCATGTTATTTGAGGATATGCTTTCAAAAGTGAAAGGAATAAACCCCATGCTTGTGGCCACAACATTGATGAGCACACTGCCAGAACTCAGGCGAGAAGGTTTGGACATTGATAAGTTAGAACCAGACCATTTTGAAGGTGCTTTTAAATTAATCGTATCAGGAGGAGCTGCTAAGGAAGTTGTATCTGATATATTATCTAAGATATTGGAGCAGCCAGAAATGTCAGCTGAAGATGCAGCCAGGGAATTGGGATTAGGAGAGAAACGCTTGGAAGATATTGAAGGGCTGGTCGGGAATATCGTGACACAACGACTGGATTTCGTAAAGGAGCGCGGTATGGGAGCAATCGGACCGTTGATGGGCGAGGTCATGAAAGAACTGCGGGGCATCGTCGACGGTGAGGTTGCCAGCAGCCTGCTGAAAAAGAAAATCGAAGAACATTTGGACCCGGAAAAATGATTACTGTGCGCAGCATTCATCATTTTTTTATAAAGTTAACAATGTAATGTATTATCGTTATATTTATGTATCTCATGTGTCAATATAATCTACATCGTAGAACGTGTATGTCAATCCAACAAACTCAACGGCAGCACACGAATACGATTCGTGTTTGAGGTGCGGTTGTGCATAAACAGCGCACAACATTTATTAGCTATAACATCAATATAAACAAAATACTAATTAAAAGGAGGAGAAGCAAACGTCAATATTTATCGAAATAAAGGACCTGTCTGTGGGTTTTGATGACGTGGATGTGTTGAAGAACATAAATCTTACAATCAATGAAGGAGAATCTGTGGGAATTCTCGGTAAAAGCGGTGCTGGCAAGTCGATACTCATGCATGTGTTAAGGGGTGTGGAGGATTATAAGCGGATATCAGGCCAGGTAATATATCACGTGGCCGAGTGTGAAAAATGTGGTCTCATTGAACCACCAAGCAGAGTTGGCACTCCATGCCGCAAGTGCAGCGGTGAAATGAAAGAACTAACTGCTGACTTTGTATCTCTTTCCGTGAATGACCCGTCAAGAAGAGCCATCTCACGGCGTCTTGCAATTATGCTTCAGCGGACTTTTGCCCTGTATGGCGATGACCGGGTCATCGTGAACGTGATGAACGCACTGACCGAAATAGGGGAGAAAGGACCCGATGCAATTCATAAAGCTGCTGATCTGCTTGAGCAGGTTAACCTGTCCCATAGAATGATGCACATAGCCAGAGAACTCAGCGGTGGAGAAAAACAGCGGGTTGTACTGGCAAGGCAACTGGTCAAAAACCCCATGATGCTCATTGCGGATGAACCTACAGGTACACTGGACCCCAAGACGGCAGAACTTGTACACGAAGGTATAATGAAAGCGGTTGAAGAATACAAAATGTCTTTGATTATCACTTCGCACTGGCCCAAGGTAATCGAAGAACTCTCACACAAGGCAATCTGGCTGGAAGATGGTGAAATTGTAGAACAGGGTGACCCGAAGACCGTCAGTGACAAATTCATGAAACAGGCCGGTGAAATAGAAAAACATGAAATCGAGATTGGTGAACCTATCATAAAATCCAAAAACCTGAAAATGAAATATTTCTCTCTTGACCGCGGCGTAGTCAATGCAGTAGATGGCATTGATTTTGAAGTGTATGAAGGAGAGATATTCGGGATAATCGGTGTGAGTGGCGCCGGAAAGACAACCACATCTGAGATTATCACAGGAAATTTGCAGCCCACTGAGGGTGAAATAGATATCAGGGTTGGAGATGAGTGGGTGGACATGCGAATAATGGGTTACCACGGCAAAGGCCGGGCCACTAAATATATCGGCGTATTGCATCAGGAATACAGCCTGTATCCGCACAGGAATGTTATAGATAACCTGACTGAATCCATTGGTCTGGAACTCCCCCATGAACTTGGTGAACGTAAGGCCCTTTATACACTTACCACTACAGGATTCTCAGAACATAAGGCCGAGGGTATCCTTCAAAAGATGCCGGATGAACTGAGTGAAGGGGAACGGCACAGGGTGGCAATGGCTGCTGTATTGATGAAGGAACCCAGGATACTGGTATTTGACGAACCCACCGGTACAATGGATCCTATCACAAAGATAGAGGTGTCAAAATCAATCCTGCATGCCAGGGAGACCATGGGAGAAACATTTGTGATAGTGTCCCATGATATGGACTTTGTAGCTGAGGTATGTGACCGGGCTGCCCTGATGAGATTGGGTAAGATAGTGGATATCGGTGATACAACCGATGTGCTAAGTCGTCTGACAAAAGAGGAACGCGAAGAATCACAGGAAGGTATAGCGAAGGATTTATAGTGTTTTTACTTGTAAAATACTATGTATAACAAGGTAAGCATTATGAGCCAGTCGTATTCTGATATGGAGGGGTGTTTGTGAGCGGCACTATCACAGTTGAGTTGAATGAACTTTCAGTAGAGATGGAAGAGGGGGCTATACTTAGCGAATTGCTGACAAAGACACAGACAACCTACCATAAAGGTACTACAATAGGGATTGTAAAAGGAGGGGAGGAGCGTGAAGAGCTTACCACCGAATACAGTGTGAAGACTAACAAAGGTGAGTTCAAGATTGAAGTAGATTCCGAAAGAGCTGAATTTTTGAATATATGGGCTGCCAACTTTGTTGGGACAGAATTACCTGCTCATTGGGCTACTCTGGATGCAGTGGCATTTGGTCCAGTTGAAACTGGTATCAAACCCGATAGAGGTACGTATGGGTATAAGAGGTATGATATTATATTTGGTGCTGGCGGTTATGATGCCAAGAACACCTACGTGATAATTGCAAAAAACAATCACACATCGTCTCACGGATCCCCGGTTGACGGTGGTGTATTTGCCAGGGTCATAAGCAGTAAGAACATCGTTGCAAAACTGGAACAGGGAGATTCCATTACCGACATTGAACCTGTTATAAAATGGGAAACTCTAACCGATAAGATTACTACTACTGACATGGATACTGCACTTGAAGATGGTATGAAGATTTTCACTTATTTTGCTGTTGAAATGAATAAAGATTCACCAGAAGGTGCAGAACATTTCTTTGGCCTGGTTCGTCATGGGTTTTTCAGGGTTGATGATATCTCAAGTTCTTACGTGGTGGATGATGTACTTAAAGGCGAAGTTTGTCCATTCGAATCGCTCGATTCCCGTTCAGAAGGTAGCGTGGCGGTACGTACCCATGGTGATGGAATGGGCAGGGTGTTCATTTCAAAGGAGGACCGTACAAGCAGTGTGGCACATTCTATTGTAGGAAGTGTTACGAAAGGAATAGAATTGATAAAGCTGGCTGACAAAGGAAATAAACTCACTGTGACTGCCACACCCGAGCGGGTCATGTTCCTGGGTCTGACCATCAATGAGGCCACTGAACTGGCACATGAAAAGGGGCTTACACTGGAGATCGGGGGTTATGAAGGTGATGATGCTATAGTAGTTGAACAGCGTCCTGAAACCACGATGGAGATTTTGAAAGGAGGTAAAATATCTGCTTTTTGTATCCCGCCTGACCAGTTGATCCATATAGAATTTTATTATGACAAAGCACCCACGACAGTAGAGTTTTTTAAACATGCTCTTAGACTTAAAGAGCGGCCATTGGGCCCACTGCCTGTGGATTTCACTTATGAGAACACCACTCTGTTAAAGACCATAAAAAGAGTAGAGTCATACAAGGAGATAATGCCTGAAAATACACCAAAGGAAATTGTGCTTGCAGGCGAGATGGGTGTGACCAACCAGGCTTCTAAGATGTATGGTATAATTGGGGTCAAAACCGTGGAAGATAAGCGATATGGTCCCACGGGTGAGAAGTTCCACTGTACTAATGTTATTGGAAAAGTGACTGACGCCGGGAAGTTATTGGCGTTTAAACAAGGTGATATTGTCTACGTTATGGAGGTGGAGCAGGATGAGTGACGATGATGACATTATCAGCAAGATGATAGTGCTGCACTCTACATTTACTTTGCCCAGTGACTTAGTTATCAAGATATACGAGAGCAAAGCAGATATCACTGTCAAGGAGACGTGTTTTGGTCTTATTGTTGAAGGTAAGAGGTCTGAAGTGAACCGGGTTGCAAGTGAAATCAGGAATATGGACCCAAGCCGGATATTTATTAAGGAGCGAGGAGTGCCTCCCGGGAGTTCAAACCGATGCAGGGCAAGCCAGGGCGGAGGTGCTAAACCCGGGTTCCATCAGCATGAGATCGAATTTGCTCTCCTGCCTTATTTTACGGAAGCATTGGATGAGATTGAAAGAGGAGAGATGCCTGAAATAAGAGACGTTACACCGCCGCATCTTACCATTGAAAAATTTAAGGATATAATTGAAAAAGAGGTCAAAGAATCAGAGTGAGGTTATTAAGATGGTTAAAGTTTTCATTTACCCCAGCAACAGTTTGATACTGTCAGACCTTGTAGACAGGTTCGGTCACGAACCTCTGGCTATGATGCAAGAGATAGGAAAGAAGATTCGCACAGCAGGTCTGGATTCGCCTCCTATTAATATTACACCAGAGGATCCAAAACTTGGATTGAAGTATGCGGCTGTGGAAGTGCCTGCAGGCGTGAGAGGCAGGATGGCACTGCTGGGTCCCCTGCTGGAGGATGCAGAAGCAGGTATTATTGTGAAAGAACCTGACATCTCTTTTGGATGTATGGGATGTGCTCGTACTAATGAATTGATAAATTTCCTTGTGCGAGCAAAGAAAGTGCCTTTACTTGAGCTGAATTATCCTACCACAGAGGACGAGGCAAAAGCATTTGTACATAAGATACGTGGGTTCCTGAACGGGTTGCCAGGGGCAAAATCCGGTAAGGAGGATGAGTGATATGGCGAAGGAGAATCTTGTTAAGATTGCCCAGTTGTCTTGCGGTAGTGAATATAGTGGTATTCAGAAAGAGATTGAAACGGCTGCCTCAATGGTGGATGCAGAAATCATTTTCCCTGAATTAACCATTGACGATGTAAAGGCCGTGGAGGAAAGTTTTGGTCTCCAGGTGGCCAGTCCGGATTTGAAGTTGATGATGGCAAGGGCGCAGGCGCTGGTGGATGGAAAGACAAATGCTGATGCGGTGTTGATTGCGACCTGTTTCAGGTGTGCTGAGGCTGCCCTGGTGCGAAATGAGATACGCAGGTATATTCATGAAAACTCGAAGTTTCCGGTTATCAGTTATTCATTTACTGAACGTACAACGGCTGCTACCCTGCTTACTAGACTGGAGGCTCTTACCACCACTGCTCGACGGCGCAATCTGCTTGCAAGGGAGCATCAGGAAGGACTGACCGCGGGTATTGATTCAGGGTCCACCACGACCAAAGCGGTTATTATGAAAGACGATAAAGTAGTAGGTACGGGCTGGGTGCCTACTGTAAAAGTCATGGAAAGCGCCACCGAAGCATTGGACAATGCTATGAAGGAAGCGGGAATTACCAGGGATGCGATACAGGCACTTGGTGTTACTGGCTATGGCAGGTTCCTCATTGGTGATGAATTCAAAGCCGACCTTATACAGGAAGAGATTACAGTTAATTCCAAAGGTGCGGTGTATCTTGCTGGTCACCAGAAGGGTCAGGCGACTGTTATTGATATTGGAGGAATGGACAACAAGGCCATATCCGTACAGGATGGTATTCCTGGTATGTTCACTATGGGCGGTATATGTGCGGGTGCTTCAGGCCGGTTTTTGGAGATGACTTCCAAGCGTCTGGGTGTTGATATCACTGAACTTGGTGCACTGGCTGTGAAAGGTATGCAGGAACATGTAGAGATGAACAGTTACTGTATTGTGTTCGGTATCCAGAGTCTGGTCAATTCTTTGGCTAAAGGGTCCATGCCACAGGATGTGGCATCAGCTGCATGTTACAGTGTGGTGGAACAGGTTTTCGAGCAGCAATTGCAGGAAGTGGAGGTCAAGGAGCCGCTGATAATGGTGGGCGGGTCATCGCTTATAGAGGGTGTACCAAAGGCCATGCATGACTTGTTAAAGATTGATGTGACGGTACCGCCTTATTCCCAGTATATAGGTGCGGTTGGTGCAGCTCTATTGGCTTCGGGTTTCATTAATAAATAGACCACAGAGGAGTAACACAGATGGAAGAAGATGAGAAGATCATCGTGGAATCGCCAGGGGAAGAGGTTGGTGCCATTGTTTATAAACAAGTTATCTCAGATGTGCTGTCTGACCTTGCGCTGGGCAGGGTAATTGAAAAAGTCAGGGTATATGTTGATGTTACCGAGCCGTGTTTCATTTTTGTGGGGTTGCGGCATACCGGACAAGCTTCAGTGCATATTAAGGATTTTGCTGATCTGGAGATTGGGGAATACGGAAAACACCAGGTTCTTATTAAACTTAATAAAGAGGCTTATATTCCGCAGTTGCTTGAAAAATTATGGGAACGGTACGGCAGGGGTAATATAATTCATGAGGAACGCACACTTGTGGCGGTGGAGACTCCTGATTATATGGATGAGGTTGATATTTTAAGTGAAATGGTAATCGATGAAAAAGCTGGAGAGATAGATGACAGGATAGTTGATTCTATGTTAAGGATTATTCCTGAGGGTTTCAGGGTCAGGTATCATCAGATGACAAAGGATTATATTCTTTTTGTAGCATCAGAGGATCCTATTAAACAGGAGTGGAAAGAAAGGGCACAGGCTATACTTGATAAGTTGCTTGGTGAGGTGAGATCCAATGCTTGAACCTATGATGTATGAGGGCGGTGTCTACAAGCATAATTTGATTGTGGAACTGGTGGAGGACCTTGGAGGTTATATTCTCCAGAAGAATATCATGCAGACCGAGGTAGTCATGATAATGCTGGTGCCTATGAAGGACACCCACTTGGTCGAGGATATGACCAAGAAGTTACTGGGCGAATTGACCCGTGCACCATTATCAGGTGCCGAGGTCGCTGTGGTGGCTCCTACACTGGCATACCATCACCTGCCACATCTTGACTGTGATATTGCCGAGTTCCTGCGACGGAAAGGTGCTAAGACTAATATGGTTGGTTTGAGCAGGGGTGTAGGTTCAAGGATTTGCCAGATAAATGCTTATGAACGGGACCTTATCAATGAGCATGATTTGGCGGTGTATATTTTCGGGAATTTTAAACATTGCATTACTGAGTCGAAGCCGAAACTGTTTGAGGGTATTGAGATACCCATAGTTGTGACGGGTGCTCCCGAGATAGCAGCGGATGGTGTGAAAAATGCTGATGTTTATGTCGGTAATCTGGGACGGGTAGCCCACCGCATGCG
Source organism: Methanosarcinales archaeon (assembly GCA_023136155.1). Taxonomy (GTDB): domain Archaea; phylum Halobacteriota; class Methanosarcinia; order Methanosarcinales; family Methanocomedenaceae; genus Methanocomedens_B. Next base: position 2,992 of record JAGLRT010000040.1, on the reverse strand, counting down.
AAAGGGGGATGAGATGCATGCCATGGACCGGATGGTGGCTGAGGTAGGCAAGATACTGGATAAATTGCGGGAAGATATTGGAAAGGACCAGCAGTCTGTGATGCCTCCCAGGGTGAAGAAGGAGATTGAGGACCAGGTGCCTGAGATAAAGCAGGTGTTGTCTCCGTTGCCTATTACGCTGAGGTTGAAGGGGCTGAAGGTGAAGCTGGATTACGATGAGTTCCACGAGAAGATAGGCGAGGTGTTTTTTGTGGAGGGCATAAAGCTGAAGGATATTGCTGTTATCAATCGCAGTAATATGAAGAATTTTATTTTGGTAGATATCAAGCCCAAGAGTGAGACCGGGTATGTGATATGAAGGGTTCGGTCTGTGGATATTAGTGTACTGATTAATGGTATACCTATCGGCATACGGCATTCGTAAGAACAGGTTAGTTGATTCTTTGAGAATGCGGCATTTTGTCATGGCGATATTTGTTCTCTTTTTCGGCTCTTCGCTGTTTAGTATGGGTAACTTGAAATATTATACAAACATCAGAACAATTATAGAAAGAGGGAGCATCTAAGATGTACTAAGATTTTTTCCAAAAAGCATTAAATATAGCTGATCCATGGCAAATTACAAATATTTCAGCTTTACTGTCTAAACTTGACCGGGCGCAGCATATTGATTTAGGCGCTTTTCAGGGACTTTTCCAACAATCTCATTATATCAGAGATTTGCGGGATATGGGTGCCTGCTCTTTAAGTATGTATGATGTTGTTAACTTTCAAAACAAGTGACAACTTATTCTTTACGGCACATCTTTTTTCAACCGCTCCACCAGCTATCCCACACCCATACACATCACAACCGACCGCTCTATCATCAAATTTACAGTCCCCTCTTCCGAAAATCCGTCCCCAGCCTATACACAGTCAACCCCTGCGCATAAGCATGCCCAATTTCCCACGCCATGTCCGAATCTACATCCACACCATCCAGCACTGCTGCCAGCATATCTGTCTAATCAATGGTGACCACGTTTTTGCCTAATATGCCTTCCTGCTTGGCATCCCGATGAGCATTGGTATCGTAGAAGTGCTCCTGCACCAGAAACCCACTCATGCTGAGCCTTTCCAATACGTCCCTGAGTTTGTTAAAATCACATTCGGCATCGGAAAAAAGCTGGGCTGCAAGATATACATTTTCATGTAATCTATGGTCGGCACAGGCAAATAAGTTTTCTAAAAATCATTACTTACCCAAGTTTGACAGATTCCATTAATTTTTAATGAAAATGTCTTCTATTTTGTCAGGAAAAACCATTTGACAGTTTAAAAAAATCCAGTCATAAAACCTACAAAACGCCCTATTTTTACCAAGAATCACGTATTTTTGGGATAAAATTCAGATAAAATGAATTTTTTTGCCATTTTTTAGCAAATACACCTCAACTGTCAAATTCGTTAATGGATTTTCAGGTGATTCTGTCAGGCTGATCACTTAGCAATAAGTAGAGTTTCTATATGTATGGAAATAAAAATCATTTCTTGATTATACCTGTTTTAACTGTCAAATCACAAGTCTAAAAACAAGTTAAAAACCAGAAAAATCGCATTCGATAGACAGTAATATATCTGTCAAATACTATGGGAGAAAAAGCATGAAAAAACTTGATTATGGCCTTGAAAAATGGAAGTTACATTTAGCAATAAATCAAAGTGTCAAACTTGGGTTACTTACGAATAGACAGACTTCTGATTTTAATTCCTGGCATGTCATAGTATCAACTTTTGACATGAAAATCTTCAGGATAAGATTCATGGTACTGTCATTGATTTTCGTGACATATTATGGTGTGGGAATTAAAAAATCGCAACAGATAAGGTGCACTAAATCATGATGAAAAAATCAAGTTTTTAACTTGGGAGAATAAATAAAATGGATGATAAAATATATTCAGAACAGCCGTGTGGATTTTGTAACGGTACCGGGAAAGTTGAATTAGAAGAATGCCCTGCATGTAGTGGAAAAGCAACATTTATGGTGAAAGAACCACCCAAAAATTGCCAGTTCTGTAAGGGAAATGGTTGGACGCACAAAGGACAACCATGCCGGACCTGCAAAGGAAGCGGCTGGCTGGGAGTCAAGAAAAACTAGTTTTAGTGGAATAACTTATTCAGGTTTGGCATTCTTATTTTTGTAGAATGTCAAATCTGTTTTATAGTAATTTAATACCAGATTCATTTTGCTGACTGTTAAAATAAACCATCGTGAAACTTACGGAATTCTTGGATTATCCCTCCAAAATCAGTGTATTTATCGCATTAAAATTCGCATAAATCAGAATTTTCACTCAATTTTTCATGATGATCAGGAGGTCATCCCTGGCAAATAAGTTTTCTAAAGGTGGCTGTATGTATTGATTCAGCCTCCACAAGAATACGAATTAACTCCAACCCTAGCCTTATTGCACCAGAAACACTCAAATGCTCCATAATTTCATTAAAACAATAGGCAACCAGTATGGACAAGTTTGACAGTTCACAATTCAAGGGTTATCTGTTGGGGCAGGCAGCTGCTTCCTGCATTGGATTTATTTTACTTGCAGTAGCAGATTTTTGAGGCTTTTATTGCAGGGTTTATTATTACCATACCGATAACTATGGATACTTCTATCTTGGTTCAGACATCCTTACTCCTGTCCAGGTCCTTATAGGACTGGCGGAGCTGCTTATATCCCTCATTGCTACTATCCGAAGTCTACAGGAAAAACAACATCCTGCCTGAAATGCTTGAATATGACTCACGCAAAGCCAGCAAGGGTGCAGGGTTCATGGCATTTTTGTCAATCATCTCTGCTAGAATATTCGGTGGTGTCTTGGAATAGCCCGCATAACTTATTTCCTATAATATCCATTATTATTTTTGTGATATTACATGGCTAGACCTCGAAGTAAAATCGATATTACATGTCAGAATCCAGAATGCAAATATTTTTTTGTAGAG
>JAGLRT010000004.1 GCA_023136155.1 Methanosarcinales archaeon | reverse complement strand
AAATATGGAATATACCTGTGTCGTCAGTGTTTCAGAGAAATGGCTCCGGACATGGGATTTACCAAGAATTCATGAGGTGAAAAAATATGGTATTATTAGACCCACTGGCAGATGCCCTCTCCACAATGAAGAATGCGGAGAGCACAGGCAAGTCCCATTGCATCATTCATCCTGCTTCCAAATTGATTGGAGATGTACTGAAGGTCATGCAGGATATGGGATATGTTGGACTGTTCGAGTTCATAGATGACGGCATGGCCGGTATGATAAAAGTTGAACTAATTGGAAAGATTAACAAATGCGGAGTCATAAAACCCAGATCAGCAGTTGGGTACAGAGACTTTGAGAAATGGGAGAAACGCTACCTCCCAGCCAGCAATTTCGGTGCTCTGATATTGACTACACCTAATGGTGTGCAGTCTCATAATGACGCCAGGGCCCAGACGGTTGGCGGTCAGTTGCTTGCATACGTGTACTGAGGTGTGACATAATGACAAAGGAGATAAAAAGAGCCGTGGAAATCCCGGATGCAGTTAATGTGGTGATGGATGGCAGTATGTGTACTGTCACAGGTCCAAAAGGCACCATGTCACGCTCACTCTGGTATCCCGGTATCGTTATAGAACTGGTTAATAACCAGATTACGGTGGATTCACCCAATCCGAGGAAAAAACAGCAGGCCATGATTGGTACCATTTCGTCCCACATTAAAAATATGATAAGAGGTGTCACTGATGGCTTTACTTATACTATGAAAATGGTATTTTCTCACTTCCCTATCCAGTTGAAGGTTGATGGCGGTGCCCTGAATATCGGGAATTTCCTTGGCGAGAAAAAGCCGAGAAAGGCCAGGATAATGGGAGAAACAAAGGTGGATGTTAAAGGTGATGAGATTGTGGTAACCGGTATCAACATTGAAGATGTTGGTCAGACCGCTGCTAATATCCAGCAGGCGACTAAAATAAAAAGATTTGACCCCAGGGTATTCCAGGACGGAATATATGTGGTGGAGAAGACGAAAGCGTAGGTGATTATAATGGAAGATGCGATAATCGAAGAATTCACTTCACTCAAAGGGGTCGGCGAATCCAAGGCTAAGGCTCTGTATGAAGCAGGATATACTTCATATGAGGACCTGAACAAAGCCACAGTCGAGGAGTTATCTGAAGTTAAAGGGATAACTGAGGGTTTGGCTGAGCAGATATTGGATGAAGTGTCCCATTTTACTGATGAAGTCAATGCAGTAGAAACTGAAGAGGTTGAGGAAGAGACAAAAGTTGTCCCCACAGCAGAACTTGAGATGGAACCTGAATCCAAGAGGCTTCTCAATGTCAGGAAGAGACAAAAACTCAAGAAACCTCACTTTGTCCAGACTGACCAGCATAAGAAAAAGAAATTAAAGGATGTCTGGAGAAAGCCCAGAGGATTGCATAACAAGAAACGCAAGTACATCCTCGGTAAAGGCGAGATGGCAAGACCAGGATACGGCAGTCCTGTTGCAGTTAAGGGATTGCATCCATCTGGCTTTGAGGAAATCCTGCTATCCAGGGCCAAGGACCTTGACAATGTTGACCCTGCTACGCAGGCTATTCGTATTGCCAGGACCGTAGGACAGCGAAAGCGTATGGATATAGTGAAAAAGGCACAGACCCTGGGACTGAAGATACTCAATCCACCCTATCAAGAGGAGGTAAAGTGAGATGTCAGACCTCAAGAACCAGAAGAAAATTGCAGCCAGTGTGCTAAAGGTCGGGATGAACCGGATTTGGTTTGACCCTGAGGCAGCAGGCGATATTGCTAATGCTATCACTCGTAACGATATGAGGGAACTTATTTCCAGCGGTGTTGTAAAAGCTAAACCCGTGAAAGGCGTGTCCAGGGGACGTGCCCGGAAAGTGGATATCAAAAGGGCATATGGACACCGTAAAGGTCACGGTTCCAGAAGCGGGGCCAAAGGTGCCCGCAATCCCAGAAAACAGCAATGGATGACGAAGATACGTGCCCTGAGGAAAAAGTTGCGTGAACTGAAAAGTGACGGTACGCTGGATAAATCGGCTTACTGTACTATGCGCCGTAAGGCAAAAGGTGGCGTATACAGGAATGTGGCACACATGGAAGTGCATATCGAATCCATTGAACACAAGGAGACGTGATGATACATGGCAACAGGACCTAGATACAAAGTAGCATTCAGACGTAGAAGAGAAGGAAGGACCGATTATCATCAGCGGCTCAAATTGTTGGTGTCTAAACAGGCCCGGGTAGTAGCACGCAGGAGCTTGAAACATATGAGGCTCCAACTGGTTGTACCAAAACCTGAAGGTGACCAAACGTTAGTTCATGCCGATTCTACCGAACTCGGTAGTTATGGTTATACCGGTCCCACAGGCAATACACCATCAGCATACCTCACAGGTCTGCTTTTCGGTTATAAGGCCCAGAAAGCAGGATGTGAGAACGCAGTGCTGGATATGGGACTACAGGTTTCATCCAAAGGCAGTCGGATATACGCTGCATTGAAAGGCATTGTGGATTCTGGTTTGGATGTACCCCATGACCCAGAGATATTCCCTGGTGAGCCCAAAATAAGGGGCGAAGAGATCAAAGAATATACCGGTACTGATATTCCTGCCATGTTCGATGAGACCCTGGCAAAGATTAAAAATGAATTTGGGGAGGATTAAACAATGGCATATGGTTACGAGACAGAATGGATTCCCAAGACAAGACTGGGAACACTGGTAAAGGAAGGCCAGGTGACCTCAATGGACGAGGCACTCCAATCAGGTCTTCCTATCAGGGAACCACAGATCGTGGATGCACTTCTTCCCGAACTGAAGGAAGAAGTACTGGACATTAACATGGTCCAGAGAATGACTGACTCTGGTCGGCGGGTAAAGTTCAGAGCCGTAGTGGCTGTGGGCAATGAAGATGGTTTTATCGGCATGGGCCAGGCCAAGGATGCACAGGTAGGACCTGCAATACGCAAGGCTATAGACATTGCTAAGCTTAATATTTCAGGAGTGAAGCGAGGTTGCGGTTCATGGGAATGTGTTTGTGGGACAGAGCATACTGTTCCCTTCGAGGTCGAAGGTAAAGTGGGCAGTGTTAAGGTGATATTGAAACCTGCTCCACGTGGCTTAGGACTGGCTGCAGGAAAAACTGCAAAGACAGTTATGCAGCTGGCAGGTATAAAGGACGTCTGGACAAGGACCGAGGGTCAGACCAGAACTACCCTGAACTTTGCCAAGGCTACTTACGAAGCACTGAAAAGGACTGCAGTAATACGTACCACGGGGGCAAAGTAATGTACACGGTGGTGCGACTTAGAAGTACGGTCAATACCAGGCCCGAAATAAGGGATACCCTTAAGATGCTCAGGTTGAACAAGGTCAATCATTGCATTATCCTGAATGAAAAACCCCAGAATAAGGGCATGATACAGAAGGTTAAGGATTATGTGGCATGGGGTAATATCACCCCTGAAGCCCTGGCCCAGTTGATGAATAAAAGGGGCGAATTAAGGGGAGGTGCCAGATTGACCGATGAGTATGTGAAAGAGAATACATCATTCGATGGTATTGATACCCTGGCACAGGCTATCCATGCAGGCGATGTTTCCATGAAAGATGTGCCACAGCTCAAACCATTGTTCAGGCTTCACCCTCCTAGAAAAGGGCACAGAGGTATCAAGAAGACTGTAGCTGAAGGCGGTGTACTTGGATATCATGGATACGACATTAATGCCTTACTTCACAAGATGAGGTGATTCACATGAAAAAGAATGTAACCAAATTCAGAGGTTCAAGGACATGCGGAGGCGGTACTCACAAGAACCGGCGTGGCGGTGGCAGTCGTGGTGGTCACGGCAAAGCAGGTGGATGTAAACACCATTTTGTGCGCAACTACCTCAATGGACTTGCCTACGGAAAACATGGGTTCAAACGTCCTCAGAAAATGCTATCCTATATGCCCATAGTGAATGTGGGTGAACTGGACGAACTGGCTGAACAGCTGGTATCAGATAGTCAGGCACAAAAGGAAGGCGATGTGTACCATATGAATCTGGCAGAACTAGACATTGATAAGGTGCTGGGTGGCGGCATGGTAACTAAATCCATGGTACTGACTGTTTCACAATGCAGTGAGAAGGCAAAGAATAAGGTAGAAGAGGCCGGAGGCAGCGTTGTGAAGTATGTACCGTCAAAGATGGAAACACTTCCAGATCCTGAAGAGCCTTCAGAACCAGATGTTAAAGAAAACGACTGAAATGTGAGCTCAGAATAGAAAACAATAATGTTAAATTATTGTTTTACTATTCAATTATTCTAATATTATACAGGTGCATCAGATGACCTTCAAGGATACTATCGAACCATTTTTAAGAAAACTACCAGCAGTGTCAAGACCTGAAGGGCATGTGCATTTTAAGAAGAAACTGGGCTGGACAATAGGTATATTGTTACTCTATTTTGCCCTGTCTAATATTCCTCTTTTTGGCATGTCCGCAGATTCCATAGATTTGTTTGAACAATATAGAGCATTCTTTGCCGGGGCTTCAGGCTCGCTTATGCTGTTGGGTATAGGCCCAATTGTTACTGCTTCTATCGTCTTGCAGTTACTGGTTGGTGCGGATGTTATCAAGATGGACATGAGTGACCCGCAGGACCAGGCTATCTTCCAGGGTGCCCAGAAGTTGTTGGTGTTTGTTATGATTGTGCTGGAATCTTTGCCACAGATACTTGGCGGGTATATTCTTCCGGATATCGGTTTGGCAACAATGTTATCAGCGGATTTTAACCTTTCACCGGCAGGTGGGTTGGATCTGGTCATATTAATAATCTTTGTCCAGATATTCATTGGCGGCACCCTGGTGCTGTTCATGGATGAAGTGGTATCCAAATGGGGTATCGGCTCTGGTGTGGGCCTGTTCATCGTGGCAGGTGTGGCCCAGTCGATTGTAACGGGTCTGTTCAGTATCACCCGTCCAGATGGACCTGGCAGTGCTCCGGTAGGGTTGCTACCAAAATGGTTGTTTTTCACTACTGATGTTGGACTGGGTAACCTGCTGGCTGACAATATGTTCCAGAATGTATTCATTGATGGAGGCATACTGGCATTGATCAGTACAGTTTTGATATTCCTCATGGTAGTGTATGTGGAATCCACCCGTATCGAGATTCCATTGGCACATAGTGCAGTGAGGGGTGCAAGAGGTCGATTTCCAGTCAAGCTTATATATGCCAGTGTACTTCCCATGATTCTGGTGCGGGCATTGCAGGCCAATATCCAGATGGTAGGTATGTTGCTGTTCAATAAGGGAATTACTATATTTGGCGAGTACAGGGGTAGTACCGCAACCAGTGGCCTGATGTATTACCTGGCACCTCTTAACAGTCCCAGGGACTGGATACCCAGTCTGGTAAAACAGAATTTTGTTGACCTCAATACCCAGTATGCAAATACTTCAGGTTTTGCCCCTGTGGATGTACCGGCTACCTGGCAGATAGGTGTGCATGTGCTGGCAGATGCTGCCATGTTGATAATTGGAGGTATCATATTTGCTCTGTTCTGGGTGGAGACCACAGGCATGAATGCCAAGAATACAGCAAACAAGATACACAATTCAGGTATGCAGATACCTGGGTTCAGGCGAAACGTTGATAGTATCGAGCGTGTTATGAACCGTTATATACCAAGAGTTACAATTATCGGCGGTGCATTCATCGGTTTGTTGACACTGGTGGCTAGTCTGTTGGGTACGCTGGGAGGTGCAGGTGGTACTGGTCTGTTACTGGCTGTAAGTATTGTGTACAGGCTGTATGAAGACTTGGCGTCTGAACAGATGATGGAAATGCATCCAATGATGAGACAATTCCTTGGAGGTACCTGATACAATGTTTAATCTTGTATTGTTGGGTGCACCTGGAGCCGGAAAGGGTACCCAGGCAATGAAGATGTCCCAGCTATATGATATCCCGCACATATCTACGGGCGATATTTTGCGGGACAACATTGAAAGAGGCACACAACTTGGTGTTCAAGCAAAAGAATTAATGGACCGTGGGGAACTGGTACCAGATAATGTATTGATAGGTATTATCGAGGACAGGTTATCTAAGCCGGATACTGATAAAGGATTCATGCTTGATGGTTATCCACGGACTATCCCACAGGCTCAGGCATTGGGAGAAATCATTGACCATATCGGTAAAGAACTGGATGCGGTGATTGATATCGAAGTACCGGATGAGGTCCTGATTAAAAGATTGGCCGGCAGAAGGATATGTCGATGTGGTGCCAGCTATCATGTTATATTTAATCCGCCTGAAGTTAACGGGAAATGTGACCATTGTGGCGGAGAACTGTATCAAAGGGATGATGATTCAGAGAATGCCGTTGAGACCAGGCTGGTCTCTTATTATGGACTGACATATCCTCTTATTGATTATTATAGTGAGAAAGGACTGTTAAAGTCCGTGAATGGTACCGGTAGTGTGGATGATATATTTAAAGAGATTAACGACGTAGTAGAACTAATTTAAGAATAGGATTTGGATATGTCGAACACGAACTGGAAGCAGACACTGGAAAGGGCTGCATTGGCCCTTGGTTTAGGAATGATGTTCGGAATCATCATTTTAGGGGAAAAATTCAGGGTACAGGTAGGGCAAGCGGTTGAAATTATGCTTGGTCCGCTGCCTGATATGCTTCCGTTCCACATTATGCTGTTTGTTATGGCTGCCATTACAGGTTTGTATGCCTCGTTAATTCAGAAATATACCATGGATTGGGAACTGATGCGGCGTGTACAGGACCAGATGAAGCATTTCCAGCAGGAGTTCAAGGAAGCCCAGGTGGCAGATAACCAGGCTAAACTGAAAAAACTTGAAGGACAGCGCTCGGCTATGATGGAAGACCAGATGAAGATGAGCAAGCAGCAGTTCAAACCAATGGCATATATCAGTATCATCTCACTGCCATTGTTCATGTGGGCATACCTTTTCATCAGTCAACACCCTGACCCTACACTTATATTTCCGTTTTGGGGTGAGAAGATGCTGACCGGATTTGCACTTGGTCCTATACAGTACTGGATATACTGGTACTTTATCTGCAGTATGCCTATAAGCCAGATAATACGGAAGAGCCTGAACATAGGCGGCATATGAACATGATAATTACAATCAGCGGTCCTCCAGGCAGCGGTAAGAGTACTCTTTCAAAGATCATTGCTGAGCATTTTGATCTCAAGTCTGTGTCATCGGGTGATTTGTTCCGTGCTATGGCTAAAGAGCGAGGAGTGAGCCTGGAGGAGTTCGGGCGTATTGCTGAGGTAGATCCTGCTGTTGATAATGAGATTGATAGGCGGCAGGTCGAAATGTCAAAAAGTGGCGGGAATTTGCTTTTTGAGGGGAGGCTATCAGGCATGCTGATTGATGCAGACCTGAAGATCATGCTAAAGACCGATGTAAATGTCAGGGCACGCAGGATTGCAGCCCGTGAGGCTATTTCCCTGGATCAGGCTTTGAATGAGACTGTTGAGCGACAGGAAAGTGAGGCTAAGCGGTATAAAGAGTACTATGATATTGACATCCGCGATTTGACTCCTTATGACTTGGTATTGGAGTCCAGTGTGTGGGGGCCGGAAGCTACAGCAAAAGTAGCGATTACTGCTATTGAATCTATGAAGGGAAAGGAGTTGAAGACATAAATGGATTGCAAACTGCCTGCTGATATCGCACGGGAATTAAAAGAGAAGGTGGAGGAAACCACTGACCCTGGACATGGATTATTGCCAAATAAGCGCCCTATAAAGGAACATATCAATAACGGAGTCATTAATCTGGATAAACCTTCTGGTCCTACCAGTCATGAAGTCGTGTCTTGGGTGAAGAAGATACTGGACCTGCCCAAGGCAGGACATGGTGGAACACTGGACCCTAAGGTTACGGGACTACTACCTATTATGATGGGGGATGCCACAAAGTCGGTAGGGGCACTGATGAGTGCGGGTAAAGAATATATCTGTTTAATGAAATTACACTCCATCGTAAAAAAGACGGCCCTTATGAAGGTTGTTCAGGAGTTTACAGGTCCTATTTACCAGAAACCTCCAATCAAATCAGCTGTAAAGCGTGAGGTTCGGATACGGAATATCTATTACCTTGAAATACTGGAGATTGATGGTACCAATGTGTTGATGCGCGTTGGCTGTGAGTCCGGCACGTATATCAGGAAGTTATGCCATGATATGGGTGCGGCATTGGGCACCGGTGGCCACATGCAGGAGTTGAGGCGTACCCGCAGTGGACCGTTTCGGGAAGATAACAGCAAGATTACGCTGTTCGACCTGAAAGATGCTATGGTGATATACCAGGAGTCCGGTGACGAGAGTGAATTGCGCCGGGTGATACTGCCTAAGGAGGTGGGTCTTGTGCATCTTCCACGTATTATGATACGGGATAGTGCTGTGGACGCCATCTGCCACGGGGCCAGTCTGGCCGCACCTGGTGTTGTGAAGATCGATACTGGTATTAATCCGGGCGACAGGGTACTGGTCATGAGTCTGAAGGGCGAGGCGGTAGCGCTGGCGGATGCCCTGATGGATACGGATGCTGTGTTGGAGGCTGAAACAGGTCTGGTGGCTGACACTAAACGGGTACTGATGCTGGAAGGTACTTATCTGAAGGGCTGGACAGCGAAGACGGAAAACAAAGATAAAGCTGACTGAAAATTTGTCAGTTAAGTGTAAGATAAGGCATCAAAATGCCGAGGTAGTCTAGCGGTATGGCGCAAGCCTGGAAAGCTTGTGGGGCTTGGTTCCCCTCGGGAGTTCGAATCTCCCCCTCGGCGCTTGTTTTTCTGAGCAATCGTTATATTTTTTATAACGAATTGTTTTTAAATATATAACGAAACGTTTTTAAATATATAACGATATGTACAATTTATATGTACGATTTGAGTTATGTATTCACGAAATCAAATCTTAAAATTCTAAGACTTTTAAAGAAGGAAGAGGGGTTATATATCAGGGAAATTGCAGAAAGGCTTGCTATCTCGCCTTTTTCTGTTCACAATTCGATCAAGTTATTTAAAAGATTCGGTTTTGTCAAGGAAAAGAAAGTCAAAAACAGGAAAACAATCTATCTGGTTAGGGATAATCCTATACTTAAAAAAATATTTTCTTTGATAAATATTTCGGACCTATCAGAGAATAAAAACTTTAAACAGCTAATGAAATCTGGAAAGGTTGGGATCTATGGTAGTTTTGCATCAGGCGAGGATACTATCGAGAGCGACATTGATTTATGGTGCTATAAGCAGGAAAACGTTTCAAATATTGAACTAAGAGAAATCACTAGGGAGATTGAAAAGGACTTTGGGATGGAAGTAAAACTGTTTGTTTTAAGTGACTCAAAGATTAAAATTATAATGGAAAATGACCCTGAATTTTTTTATCGGTTGAAATTGGGTTCAATAGCTGTAAATGGTGATGTGTTTGGCTGAAGTTGAAAGATGTTTCAATAAGGGGTTATTGCAAAAGCGCGGTTCGAGTATCGATTTGGCCAGAAAGAGTATTAGGCAGGCGGATTTATTTCTCAAGGATGCAGAAAAATTAATTGATTCGGACATGACCAGAATGAGTGTACTTGCTTTGTATAATGCGTTTTTTCATGCAGCAAGGGCATTGCTTTTTAAAGACGGGATAAAGGAGAGAAGTCATTTCTGTGTGGCAAGGTATGTGGAATCGGAGTATGTTTTGAAAAATAAGCTTGATAAGAAGTTTGTTTTATTTCTCGATTCTTTGCGGGACATGAGACACAATACTCAGTATTCCCTGGATTTTGTTGAGGTTGATGAGGATTTGGATGTTATCTATAACATTTGCCTTAAATTCATTAGTGAAATGGAAAAACTCATCGAATGAATGTAATTGCATTTATAGTGCTCTTATATTGCAATGGAAACACACCGAGGTAGTCTAGCAGTATGGCGCAAGCCAGGAAAGCTTGTGGGGCTTGGTCCTCCCCAGGAGTTCGAATCTCCCCCTCGGCGCTTATTTTTACAGGATAATATTAAGAGAAAATGTGATTTTTCGAATGAGTGTATTAATTCAAAAGGTTTTTATAAGTTCTCGCATGAGGTATCTATAAAGTATAACGGGTTTTTTAATGAAGAATATTATCGTACAACCACAATTAGTAGAACTCATTCAATCATTTTTTAAGAATGGATATGCGAAACGAGATTATGCTAAATTATGGGTTGATGAAATTCAACCATACATTGATAACCATCCTGATTGTTTTCAAAATGGGCCATATAAATCAAAAGCAATTCTATTAGGACGAGACGAAAAAATCCATTTATGGTATGCTCCAGCAGGGAACATTCCTAAAAATAATCCAAAGCTTATTATTATGGGTATGGCTACTTCTAAACCAGCATTAGATTACATAATGGAAAACACTACTTTAAGTAGTACGGAACAACAAGTACGATCTACCTTAATCAAATCAAGTTTTAACAGGGAAATGCTTGGAAATTTGGGAGTTGTGTTCAAATATCTAAATTTGACAGAAGCATTGAAATCGAATTTGGATTTAGTTACTGAATGGTCAAACCTTGACGATGCTGAATTAGCTACTAATCTTAATCCTGAAGGTCAGTTATTCGAAAATCCACTTGATTCTAATGTAATGTTTTCACAATGGTGCATGCACTGCAGTACAGAATTATCTCCTGATACAAAAAAACATAATACAAGCTCTACAAACATGAAAAAATTCGGAAATTTATATGAAAGGATATTCACATTTCAAAATTATCGATTATTTAAAGACAAATTCTTTTCATCAAATAGTCCTGGGATGTTAATTGCATTAGGTGAAAAACAATATCGAATGCTAAAGAAAATCTATGAATATGAATTCCAAAATGTTTCATGGGTGGACTTTGAATCACATACATTGGAAAAAAAAACAAAATTTGTTACCTGGATTCCACACCCATCTCCAGGGAACCTATTTTTTAATAAAACCGTTAATAAAAATGGAACTATGGATTCTCTTAATCTGATGAATAACCAATTGAATTTGGAAAATTCAGACGAAATAATAAATGAAGCATGTATAGATTATAAAAATAATAAACGTCAAGCACACCAAATGGTATTTCTAAAATTATATCTTAAATAATGTCCGAAGAATATGTAAAACTTCTGCGTCTTCACCTGTTTCGTCACCTCTTTCAGTATCATGTTAATTTTTTGCTTATATCTCCAATTCTGATAGCGTTTTAGTGATTTTATTCTCCAATTCCAATATTTTCTCTCACTTTCCGCATGTCTCTCAT
>JAGLRT010000039.1 GCA_023136155.1 Methanosarcinales archaeon | reverse complement strand
GTACCCAACAGCACATCAGATACCATATCTGCAGCTATTTTCTCAGACGGGGTCTTTCCTTTGCGGTCAGAATTGGTACTTTCCGTGATCATCAGGCTTACTCCTTCTTTTCCGAGCTGCCGCAGCCGCTCAAAATCAGGAGCTTCACCAATAGTTGGTGTACGGTCTATCTTGAAATCATTTGCATATAATATGATACCATCAGGCGTGTGTATTGCAGCAAAGGCCGCGTCAATTATACTATGTTGCACCCTTATAAGCTCAATTGATACATCAGGGCTCACCTCATACACCTGACCTGTTGGAAGGCTTTCAACTTTGTTTTTGACCTGATATTGCTTCTCATTACTTATCTGCTGCTTGATAAGCTCTGTTGTATATGGCGTGGAAAGGATAGGTGCATCATACCTGTGCGCCAGTTTAGGGATCGCACCAATATGGTCCAGATGCCCGTGAGTACACACGATGGCCTTTACTTTTCCACCGACTTGTTTCATAATCCTGTCATCAGGTATTACACCCATATTGATAAGGTCCCGGGAATTTTTCTTGTCAATTTCCACATCTTCATGTATCTGAACCCTGTCAAGACGGAGTCCCATATCCATTATAATTACGTCTTCTTCCACTCGTATTGCGGTCATGTTACGGCCCATTTCGTTGTAGCCACCCACCGCTGTAATTCCTATTTCTGTCATAAAAATTTTCCTCCAAATTATAATCTGTTTATTTACTCTTGTTGCTCTCTAACGCCGTGCAAAGCGAGATGTATCAAATCCTCGCTCATTAAGATATTCTCCTGTCCTTCCGGTTATCACGATTTGTGCGTGCATAAGGTCTTCAATTGTTGCACTACCTGTCAGGAACATCGCGGCCTTAAATTCTGCCATGAAAAGTTCTAATTTCTTCTTTACATCCTTTGATCCATTCATTGCAGGTCTTACCAGTGGCAGTGCAGTAGCACATGCACTAGCTCCTATTGCCAGCGACTTAGTCACATCCAGGCCGGTACGTATACCGCCCGTAGCTATCACTGGCATTGATACATTACTTTCAATTATGCTAACAGCTGTAGGAATACCCCAGTCCCAGAACAGGTTACCCAATGATTGACCTATGGAATCACCTTTCTCTTGTGACCGGTAAACTTCTACACCTGCCCAACTTGTACCTCCCATACCACCTACATCTATAGCAGATACACCAGCTTTACACAGTTTCTGGGCGACTTCATGACTGATGCCTGCCCCCGTCTCTTTTACTATCACCGGTATCTTGAGTTTATTACAAACCTCTTCGATAAGTTCAAGTCCATCGGTTGCATCGGTATCGCCTTCAGGCTGTATGGCTTCCTGTAGAAAATTCAGGTGTATGGCCATTGCATTGGCATCTATCATATCCACTGCCTGCCGGACACCTTCTACCCCGTACTCCTTTAGCTGGGCAACACCCAGGTTCCCGAATATGAACGCATCCGGTGCTGCGTCCCTGACCACCCTGAATGAATCTTCAAGGTCAGGGTCTTCAAGTGCAGCCCTCTGGCTGCCTACACCCATACCAATACCCAGCTCCTGTGCTGCAATTGCAAGGGATTCATTCACATGTCTTGTTTCAGAATGACCTCCTGTCATAGAGGCTATCAATAACGGAAATGTCAGTTTATATCCAAACAATTCCGTTGAAGTGTCTATTTCCTTAATGTTGATGCCAGGCAGGGCATTGTGCACCATTGTGATATCATCTAATCCATTGCGTCTTAGGTTATGATCGTACCTGTGGCTTTCAACATCCTGGTTAGCACAAAGTTCAAGATGTTCTATTTTTCTGTTCGATGTACTCATTTTTCTATACCATAATTGTAAAGGATTTACTCATTATTTTGTATAAGTGTACCCATTGTCTCCCCTTGTAAGAACCGGGTGATACTTCCAGTTGCCGACGCATCAAATATCCTGCTGCTAATGCCTGACTTTCCTGCAAGTTCTACCAGTTCCCGCACCTTGCCCAACATACCACCGGTAACATCGACGTGGGATGAGCCGCCTATATATTTACGTATCTCATCAAAAGTCGATGATGTAACTACGGGGATATTCTGTCCTTCATTATCAAGCACTCCATCTATGTTACTACCAATGCCGATAAGTTCAGCACCCATTTTCCAGGCAACATATGGCACAATCTGGTCACCGCTCAAAATATCTCCCCCTCGCACTGAATCCATTGCCACATCACCATGCAACACCGGTACAAGGCCGCGATTAAGCATTTCATGTATGGGAGCAGTCTGCATATCACTGATACGCCCCTGCTCAAGCATAGCACAGCTCAGTGGATGCACCGGCAATGCCGGTACACCGGCTGAAACTAAAGCATCCACGACCATTGTATTCAGTAACTTGACACTCCGGTGAGTTTTAATTAATCCTTTGGCATCGAATTGTTCTGTGAGTTTGAACTGTTTGGCAAGAGGATGCCCGAAAGAACCTGCACCATGTACCAGTATGAGGGAATTGCTTACACTTGCCTCGGCGACTTCTTTGGCTATGCGCTCAATTGTACCTGACAACGCTTTCGGGACGGCACTGGACTTATCAGTAATAATACTGCCGCCAATCTTTAGTACAACGGGACTGTTCATTCTACTTTCACTCCATAAGGGGTTGCACTGGTGATTATAGCCTGTCCACCTGCAGATGTTATGGCTGCAGACACTTCATCAGGCCGGTCGGTAATGGCAACCATGCACCCACCTCCACCCGCACCTGTAGTCTTGGCACCCCACGCACCTGCATGTCGGCTGGCCCATACAAGATTTGAAAGTTCGGGTGAGCCCACACCCAGGGTGTCCAGCAGTCCGTGATTGATATTCATAAGATGTCCCAGTGCCTGGTAGTCCTGTCCTTCAATAGCTGCTTCACCCTCAGTGGAAAGTCTGCCAATGGTATTGATAACCGGTTCAATGACTAGTGGGTAATTTTTCATGAGTTCGCCCACATTCGCCACCAGTTCAATGGTGGACGAGAATTTGCCTGTATAACCAATAACAATGTGGCATTCAGGCAGATTTAACCGCTTTCGACCAGGTATGGTGATTACACCGCCCATAGTGGATACGAAAGTATCAGTCGGACTTGCTACACCCTGCACCGTGCGTTCAATCTCATGTCCCATTGTTGCGATATCATCAAAGGAATGACCCGTATCGAACTGGATGTTCAAAGCATATAGGGTTGCAATTGTTACCGCTGCCGACGACCCCAGTCCTGAACCAACAGGTAGGTCAGATGATATATCTATCCTTACCCCGTCAGGGATGAACTGTTCCATTTTCCTGATACACTGGGTCACATAAGGATGCTTATGCATATCCAGTCCGGTGATACCAATACTGGAATTAATAATATGTTCAACATCAGGACGTACAGTTACCCTGGTGCGGATATCCACAGCACATGCAGTCGCCTGTTCACCATATACCACGGCATGTTCGCCAAAGAAGTATATTTTACCAGGTGCACTACAAGTGGTCATCGTCATATCAATGTCACAAACGTATAAATCATTCAACAATTATGCCCGCATATCCCACAACAGATAAATTGTCCCGGGTCACATTCCCGCTGGTCGAATAATCGAGCAAGGTTCCACAGGTCGCATCAAGTTGTGCGGATGCTACAAGCATGGTAGTGATAGGCCCGTACCCGCATACAGATGCATTCCTTTCTGCAAGACGGGCATAAAATTCGTACACATCCAATGAAAGTATGGATTCAATAAGATAATTATCAGTATCCCTAGCCACTCTGTCAGGTATATAATGGCTGAAATCACTGGAGGCAATGATAACCACTTTTTTATTGCTATCCCTGATTACTTGTGCCAGCTGGTTACCAATTTCCGTCGCTGTCTGTTCATCCTGCATTCCCATGCAAATGGGTACTATCTCAAACTTGTGAGAAAACCGGTACTGCAGGAATGGTAACTGCACTTCGATGGAATGTTCATATCTGTGTGCATTCTCATCAAGGTCAATAATACCTCCTGTAATTTTATTTACAAATTCTTTATCAACAGGCACTTCACCCAGTGGTGTCTCCCAGGTTTCCTGGGAAACAGCCACCAGTGACCCAACACCTGTATGGTTGGGACCAAGAATCACATACGTATCAGCCTGCGGCAGGGCAGCATACACATGGGCCGCTGTTGCTCCCGAATATGTATATCCTGCATGAGGCACCACGGCCCCCATCACTTCCCTGGATTGGTTCACAATTGCAGCAAAACATGTATTAAGTTCACGTTTCAACTGCTTTTGTGTGCCAGGATAGAACTGGCCTGCTACTGCCGGGAGCCTCAAATCCACTACAACCTTAACTATGTGATATTAAACACTCTTCATTTACAATTCGGTCTCAAAATCTTCCAGATTCAGGTTAAATGGAATACCTTTTATGTCTGCGGTCTTCTTTGCAAGCAACCAATAAACCAGGGAAAGAGCTTTTCGTCCCTTGTTGTTTGTGGGTATCACAAGGTCAACGTTTGAAGTGGAGTTGTTAGTATCACAAAGACCAATTACCGGAATTCCTATACTCACGGCTTCTTTTACCAACTGGTTATCTCCATGCGGGTCAGTCACCATTACTACATCTGGTTCAAAGAATATATCCAGATTAGGGTTAGTAAGTGTTCCTGGTATGAACCTGCCGATCATGGCTTTTGCACCGATGGTTTTGGCAAGCATTTTAACAGGATGATGTCCGTATTGTCTGGCAGAAACTAACAATATCTTTGTTGGGTCATATTTTGCAAGCATTGCTGCAGCCAGCCGTATCCTTTGGTCGGTGGCCTGTATATCCAGTACATAAAGTCCATCTGTCCTGACCCTGTAGACGAATTTCATCATATCCTTTGTTTTTTGCTGGGTTCCGATGTGGATACCGGCAGCGAGGAATTCGTCCAGGGGGATGATGGATTCATAACCTACATCTTTTATTTCATTTTCACTTTCACTTTCAATTTCCATTCACTTCACCTTTAAATCAATATAATTTGTTATTATGCTGTTTTTACGTCAGTCAATCTTTTGACCGTGACCGGGATTACACCCAGTTCCAATTCTCTGAATGCGATATCGATGGGCTCGCCGGAATCATCTTCCAATAACACAGGTGCTCCCATTGATATTTGCAGTGCCCGTGCGCCGATAATTCTCGCACGCTCATAACGGGTTAATTTAATAGTATTCAACAATTTCACCTCAAAAACAATACGGCCTTATGACCGCTAAACTAACAAGTATTTGTACGTCCAGCTAAAATTATTCCAGCTAAAATATTTCTACATTCAATACTTGTGCTCCCGGAGTCCCTCCGGGAATGGTTTCAATCCGATTCAAGATGGTATTTTCATTTTACCAGTAGCGCTTCGTTGGCTTCTTTGATAGAGTGAAGTGGGGTTGCTGAGATTTGAACTCAGGTTACGGCGTCCCGAACGCCGCAGGATGGTCCAGGCTACCCTACAACCCCTACTGATATGGTGCAAACTTATCCAGTAGTTTGATGTGGGTTAGCAACATCCTACGGCAGCAATATCTTTCAACGCCCAGATCATCCAGCACTTTACCTGGTTCTTCCAACTCAGCTACACGCTTCTCGAAATCTTCCCAAAGGCTGGAAATGACCTTTCCACAGGTGAAACATCGTACAGGTATCATCTTATTGACTCATCTATATGATTTTTGGGTCTTGGCTCTTGCACCGGGTCCGCCGAACTTCTTAGTCTCTTTCTGCCTTGAATCGTTAACAAGCAGGTTTCTGTCATAAACGAGCATAGCATCCTTCAGTGACAGGTCACCGCTCCATTCTACAAGACCCTTACCGATTGCGGTCCTGACAGCATCTGCCTGTCCCATGATACCGCCGCCTTTTACATTAACGTCAATGTCGACCTTTGAAGTTATCCTGTCCCCTGCCAAGGTAAAAGGTTCCATCATCTTAAGCCTTACCAGGTCAGGTTTTAATATTTCCAGAGGCTTCTTATTAATCCTTATACGGCCGATGCCATCCTTAATTGTAGCTCTGGCAATGGCGGTCTTTTTCTTTCCTGATGTGTTGATAATCTTGACCATTTAATTTCCTCCAGATTATAAATTGGCTCCCAGTTTCTTGCTGAGTTCTTCCAGCCTGATATATTTTACCGAACTCAACCGATTCATATTTGCTCCCTCAATGGAAACAGCCTCTTCATGGCTTAATTCCTCTGGCACTCCGATGTAGGTTTTGAGTCTTGACATAGCATCCCTGCCTCGTGCTCTTTTATATGGCAACATGCCCCGGATAGTTCTTTTTACTATATGGTCGGGTCGCTTTGGGTGATACGGGCCGAATTCCCGGTTTCCACGGTCTACCGACTGTTTATATTCACCTAAAGTAGTTACCTTATCGCCAGAGATAACAATTTTCTCGGCATTTATTATATAAATCTCTTCACCTGCAAGCAATCTTTTTGCTAATATACTGGCAAGCCGTCCCAGTATCATCCCATCTGCATTAATAACTGTCATTTCACTGCACCTCACTGCATAATCCTTACATTCGAGCCTTTGGGATTTTCTTTAACCAGCTGCTCGATAGTGAGGCATGAGCCTCCTTTTTCGACTATCTTTTCTTTGGCTGACTTACTAAAACCCAGTGCAACCACATTCACCTTATGTTCCAGGGTACCTGATGCCAGTACTTTTCCCGGTACTATGATAGTTTCATCTTCACGGGTATGCCTGTTTATCTTGCTAAGGTTCAATTCGGTGTAATTTCTGGTTGGACGTGACAGGCGCAGTGCAATGTCCCGCCAGATTTTCACATCATTTTCACGGGATGCGGTTTTGAGGTCGCTGATAAGACCTAATACGCGCAGATTTGTCTTTTTGATAATTTTTCTCACTATTGTTCCTCCGTATGACCACCATCAAGGTGGCCTGACTCACACAGTTTTACTGCGTTCGGGCATGATATGCCCATGTGCCATAGGATGTTTTAATCCCTACGGTTTTGTTAATTGGAAATGAAAACCACATTAACACTTATTTATGCATTTCACATGCATTTTGCATCAAATATGCTATATGCTCTGATATATGCGTGCCCTTCATTCTACTTGTCAATATAAATAATTTGTTGTGTATTGGGCTTTGTGTATAAAGTACGTCCTGTGTAAA
This sequence comes from Methanosarcinales archaeon, assembly GCA_023136155.1. Taxonomy (GTDB): domain Archaea; phylum Halobacteriota; class Methanosarcinia; order Methanosarcinales; family Methanocomedenaceae; genus Methanocomedens_B. The sequence goes on along the minus strand of JAGLRT010000039.1, from coordinate 14,351 downwards.
AAATTAAGGGTCTGTGTATAAAGTTGGGGCATAATTCGACTTTACACACAAAGCCTGTGTATTGGGGTGTTTTTCATTTGAGGACGAATGAAAGGTAATCGGTTTAAGCCTTACCACTAACGTATTTTTAATGGATGAACATACCTTAAATGTACCCAACGGCAAGGGTACATATTCCTTAATATTCGCACTGGATGAGGATATAGATACTGTAGTAGGCGCCCTGGGTACGAAAAAGTTCCTTGCCGGATTTTATGCCTATACAGGTTCTGCCAGGGGTGCGGGCGGATTTGCCAGGGTGAAACGCCACCTGGATGTGGCAGCAGGCAACAACCTTACCCGCCACTGGCATATCGATTACCTGTTGCCCTATACCAGGCCAAAAGGGATGGTGCTTACCTACTCAGACCTTGACATTGAATGTGCCATCTCAAAAGCTATCGGGCACTCAACCCAGACAATTAACGATTTTGGATGTTCAGACTGCGGATGCAGCGGTCATCTGCATTTTGAAAAATATTTAGAAAGACTGTTCAATGTAGTGACATATGCACATAGAATAAAAGAAACCATTCAAAAAGTTTATTCCTTCTAACAATAGTATATATCATGGTTAATATTATGGTTACTATGAATAACATTTTGCGCAGAGGTCGACTCAACAAAGATGACCCGAACGTGCTTAGTTATCTCTCCTCCATGGATACAGACGGGCACATATTTACGGCAGACCTGCTGGTAGATACAGCACATGTAATAATGCTGGAAGAAACTGGAACTATATCCAGGGATGATTGCACTCATATCCTTAAAGGACTGGAAACCATCATGGAAGGAGGTTACGATAAACTTGACACTTCCTATGAAGATATCCACATGTCTATTGAGGCAAAGCTAATCGAAATGGTAGGTGAAGAAACAGGCGGACGTATGCATTCAGCACGCTCCCGTAATGATGAAGTAGCGACATGTATCCGACTAGTCCTGAGAAATGAACTGCTTACTTTGTTGCACAAGTTAATATCTTTACGGAAAAAAATGCTTGAGATTGCAATAGAGAACCGGGAGACCATTATGCCCGGTTTTACACATTTACAGCATGCACAACCCACTACTCTTGCCCACCACCTGCTCGCTCACCACGATGCTATGGCCAGGGATTGCCAGAGAGTACTTGGAGCATATATTCGTACGAACAAGTCTCCACTTGGCTCGGCAGCCTTCGCATCAACAGGCTTTGAAATAGACCGTGAACGTACTAGTGAACTTCTCGGGTTCCACGGCTTGATTGAGAACTCAATGGATGCAGTAAGCACACGTGACTTTGTAGTGGAATCAATTTCAGTCTTTGCTAATATCATGACAAACCTGAGCCGACTGGCCGAGGAGATGATACTGTGGAGTTGTGAGGAATTCGGGTTTATTGAACTGGATGACAGTTATGCATCCACATCTTCAATAATGCCCCAAAAAAAGAACCCGGATACTGCCGAACTGATGAGAGCAAAAACCGGCACTGTAGATGGATGCCTGATGTCGGTACTCACCATCACCAAAGCCCTGCCTATGAGTTATAATCGGGATTTGCAGGAAGTTACCACCCACCTGTGGCGTGCCGTCGCCATCACCCTGGGTACAGTAAATATTGCATCAGGTATAATAAATACCATGAAGATAAATGAGAATAAACTATCATCGTCTGCAAACACTGGTTTTTCCACAGCTACAGAACTGGCAGATACCATTGTCAGGACCACAGGGCTACCCTTCAGGACAGCTCATCAAATAGTGGGGACCATGGCAAAAGGTAACATGTACACGCTGGAAGAGCTGGACAGGATCGGTATGAAGATTATAGGCAAGAAACTGTCAGATGAAGGGCTGAATGCGGAACTATTCGAAGGGGCTCTTGACATAAAGGAGAATGTGAATCGGCGGTCAGCAGTAGGCGGGCCAGCGCCACACGAAGTAAACCGTATGATTAACAACCGAAATGATTTACTTGTACAGGAAATTGACGCGCTTATGGAACATGTCAATAACGTGCAGGATGGCATGAAGCGGCTCGATGATGTGAAACAATCATACTTGTGAGTGATAGAAAATGGCAATAGTTGAAGGTGATATTGTTTTAGCCAGGTGTGGTGGCACTACATATGAAGGTGTACTGATGCCCTCCACTACCGGCAAAACGGTCGTGAAACTGAAAAACGGGTATAATATAGGTCTTGAGCCCGGTAATGTTACTCTGGAACTTATTGATAAGAAAAGTGAACTGAAAGGTCCGCAGATAGAACTGCCTGCCCCGAACCCTAAACTACCCAATATATCCATACTTTCCACTGGTGGTACAATAGCCAGTAAGGTGGATTACCGCACAGGTGCGGTGACCAGCCAGTTTACTGCAGAAGATATCCTGCTGGCCATCCCGGAACTTACCGAGATTGCCAATTACAATGCAAGGGTATGTTACAGTATCTTATCTGAGAACATGCGGCCCGAATACTGGGTAAAGCTGGCCGAAGAAGTGAACAATGAGATCAAGGCCGGAGCAGATGGTATCATCATTACCCACGGCACCGATACTATGATGTACACGGCTGCCGCCATTGCTTTTATGATCAAGACACCTGTGCCCATAGTGTTCGTTGGTAGCCAGCGCAGTGCTGACCGTCCCAGCAGTGACAATGCCATGAACGCCATATGTGCGGCTAAGGTGGCTGTAAGTGATATAGCAGAAGTCACTGTGGTGATGCACGGGAGCACATCAGACGATTTCTGCCATATCCACAGGGGAGCAAAGATCAGGAAGATGCATACCAGTCGACGTGATGCTTTCCAGTCCATCAATTCAAGACCTCTTGGCAGGGTAGAATATCCTTCAGGAGAGATTAATACGTATCTGGACTATAAGCGGCGTGGAGAACAGGAACTGTCTATCAATACCAATATCGAACCCAGATGTACTCTTGTTAAATATACCACCGGCGCAAGTCCCGAGATGCTGCTGTTCGCTTCTGCCAACTACAAGGGTATAGTGCTGGAGGGGACAGGACTGGGGCATGTATCTACTGAATGGGTGCCTTATATTGAAAGAACCACGCAGGCCGGGGTGCCAGTGATAGTGACCAGTCAGTGTATTAACGGCAGGGTGTGCGACCGGGTATATGATACCGGACGGGACATCCTGAAGGCTGGAGCACTGGAGGGGGAGGATATGCTTCCGGAAGTAGCGCTGGTGAAACTGATGTGGGCGCTGGGGCAAACCAGTGATTTTGATGAGGTCAAAAAGCTCATGTTAACTGATATAGCAGGGGAAATGACAAGGAGTTCCCGTACCTCGGGCGTAATTCATAATAATTTTTAGAATAGAAGGGAATAAGTTACCATGAACGACGAGACCACAAAACCAAAATTTATATTCAACTGCACAGAATGTGGAAAATGCTGTGAAAGGGACATAAGTGTTTATATTGATGATATAAGTGACTGGATAGAGCACGGATTGATGTATACGGTACTGCCAGTACTGTCTATTGTAGGTGAATATGGTTCAGTTGCTATGCAACTGGACAAGCAAACAAAAGATGAAAGGACAATCTGCGCATTGTATGACCTTGAGAATAACTCTTGCACTATGGGCGACAACAAGCCATTTTCCTGCCGTTCATTCCCGTTGGGGTATAATGGCAAGAATTATGTTGTAGTGGATATGGACTGTCCGGGCCTGGGCCAGGACAGTATGACCGCTGAAAAACTTGCCCAAATGCGGGAGATTGCACTGTTAGATTATGAAAGTAAGCAGCAGACTCAAACAGTATTGCCAATGTTCCAGGCATTATTCATCAAGCAATTTTCTATGGAATCCCAAAAAGCTATGGAAAAACTGTCTCCTGACAAGAGAACTGAGCTTGAAAAGTTAATGAAGGAAGAATAAATACGAAAAATTGAAAGGGGTTGGATGTATTTACATTATTTTCCTGGTAATCAGTGACATCCACCCTGGCAAAGATTTTCATTTTCCGCAGGTTTTAAAGCACCTTTTATGAATTGGTTCAACGTATCTGCAACAGTTCCCGATGCACCACTGTATACTTTAATACCAAGCTGCTGGAATCCCATCATGGGTCCACGACCGATACCACCTACAATCATACATTCTACTTTCTCATTGATGATTCTCTGAACTGGGATTTCACAGCTGTGTTCTCCTTCGTACTCATTGGAAAGAGGCCATGCTTCCTTGATTTTGTCACCATCAATATCAGCTAATGTAAATATCTCACAATGCCCGAAATGTTCAGAAACTGGGGCATTCAGCCCACCTGGCTTAAAACTTGGTATACATACTCTCATATTTAATATCTCCATCAATATATTCGGAAGGTAGCGTGGAATAATGAACTTTATTTCAAATCTTCAATTCCAATAAGTACAACACCGGCCCTGTCGAGCGCTTTTATAGCATTGTTAATGACATCCACCCTGATTATCAATTGTGCATTCTCGGTTGCAGTAGCAAAAGCATAGGCATAGTCCACATTAATATTATTGGCACCAAGCACGGTTGCAATCTTATGCAGGCCGCCAGGAGAATCGCTCATCTCCACGCCAAGTACATCTGTCTCAGAAACCGTGAACCCGGCATCATGCAGCACCTTGTGTGCCTTATCCGGCTTGTCCACCACCATGCGCAGAACTCCGAAATCACCCGCCTCTGCAATGGTAAAGGCCCTGATATTGATATCTGCGGATTTAAGCTGGCCAGTGATTTCTTCCAGCCTACCTGGCTTGTTCTCTGCAAATATGGATATCTGTTTAATCAATTTATTTTTCATTTAATAATCCCCCAATCATATATTCCTCTTGTCAATAACTCTTTGTGCCTTACCCATGGACCGCAGGATGGTTCCCGGTTCCACAAGTTCAACCTTTCCAGTGATGTTCAGTACAGTTTGAAGTGCCTTACCTACCTTTTTCTCAAGCTTCATCAGGTCAGATATTTTATCACTGAACACATTCTCGGTCACTTCAACCTGGACCGTAAGCCTATCAAGTTCCCCCTCACGCTCAACTATAAGCTGGTAGTGTTCTGCAACTTCTGGTATGCCCATCAGGACAGCTTCCACCTGTCCCGGAAAAACGTTGATACCTCTCACGATTATCATATCATCGGTCCGGCCCAGGATACGCATGATGCGCGGATGTGTCCTGCCACATTTACAAGGCTCACTTTTTATCACTGTCAAATCGCCAATGCGGTATCGTATCAGTGGCAGTGCCTCCTTGACCAGTGTGGTTACGACCAGCTCTCCCATTTCTCCATCAGGTAATGGCTCACCTGTCTTAGGGTCAATCACCTCAATCAGGAACTGGTCTGCCCAGATATGTATGCCGTTCTGGTACGTACATTCAGTGAACAGGGGGCCGCTTATCTCAGAAGTCCCGAAAATATCGTAAGCTTTGATGCCGGTCTGCTCTTCTATCCTTTGCCGCATCTCTTCAGACCATGGTTCAGCCCCGAATATACCACATTTTAGCTTTGTGTCATTTGCTATACTGACACCCATTTTCCTGGTGACCTCATTAATGTGAAGGAAATATGACGGTGTGCAAGCGATAGCGGTGGAACCCAAATCCTGCATCAGTTCTATCTGTCGTTCAGTATTCCCGGAACTGGTAGGTATGGCACTTGCCCCTACCATTTCCGTACCATAATGCAATCCCAGCCCGCCTGTGAACAGGCCATACCCATAACCCACCTGGACCACATCCTCCCGGCCCACACCGATGGAGGTCAGACCCCGTGCAAGAGAAGTACTCCACTCTTTCACATCATTTTCAGTATATCCTACAACAATAGGTTTACCAGTGGTGCCGCTGGATGCATGATAGCGGACAACCAGGCTTTGGGGTACACAGAACATGCCAGTAGGATAAGTGTCCCGAAGGTCCTGTTTTACAGTGAAAGGAAGTTTCTTGACATCCGTGAGGGACTGTATGTCATCAGGCGAAACCCCTGCTTCATCAAATCGTTTCTTGTAAAATGGAGAATGGTCATACACATATCGGACCAGTTGCTTCAGTTTATCTTCCTGGACTTTTTTCAGTTCTTCAACCGGCATTCGCTCAATAAGTGGGTCCCAATATTCAGGCATGGTAATCCCTAGATACTCTGTACTAAAAATATATAAAATGTTTGGTTTAAAGTGCCAGGAGATAATCAAGGCTCTGCTGGCCGAACTCGAATGTACGGGATTCAAGCACATACCTGACATCAAGTTTTGCAAGTTTCCCGGTCACAGCAGCCCAGTCAACGGAACCTTCACCCAGAGGCAGGTGTTCATCCCTGTATCCTTTGTTATCATGAAGATGCACGTGCACAATTTTTCCTGAACACTTTTCAAGGAAGGAAGGTACTGCATTGTTAGTGTTGGCATGCCCCACATCAAAGGTCATCCCCAGGTTATCCCGGTCAACCGATTCTATCATACCCAGCATTTCCTCTGCATGCTTGCCAAAGATGAAATCCATGTTGACCATATTCTCCACCCCGATTGTTATATCAAACCCGGCCGCATGGTCGCACAATTGCTGGAGTCCCTGTATGTTGCGTTGCCATGCAAGGTCAGGCAGCTGCATACCCAGCGGGGAAAGATGGCCTGGATGTACCACAGCCAACTTTGAGTAAGGCGATATAAGCTGTATCCATTCTTTCATCTGGTGCAGGGTTTCGTTCCAGATAGGTTCATTGAGACTGGCAAGATTCAGGTCAGAGAAAGGGAGATGAACGGTAAGGTTCAAGTCATTGGTCTCAAGGACCGATGCTATCTCTTTAATGTTTAATTCATCCGGTCCCTGGCGTCTGTCACAAACCAACTCCCAGCCAGTAAATCCCAAGTCAACTAGTGTATTAGCAAATTTAGACATGTCACTCGTCGGGGGCGGGTATGAAAAACTTATTTTGCCGGGGTCTAGTCTGGAACTCATAACATCACATGAATCGAAAATGGATAAATTGGATTAAATTGATTTAACTATATTTTATTAGACTCGACTGTATTTTATTAGACTCAACAGTATTTTGTTAGATTCAACAGTGTTTTGTTAGATTCAACAGTATTTTATTGGACTTACTTGTATTTTATTGGGTTTAACTGGATTTAACATATTAACTGGAAATCAACGTCCCGCTGTGCCGCCCTGCAGCAGCTTCAAAGATATTGTTCGGGTCCCTTCCATCTATCACAATGGTCTTGATACCGCATCGTTGGATGATCTTGGCGGCAAGGAGGTCCAGGGGTGAGTTAGAACCTGCAACCATGTCTATCTTCATTACCACTTCAATAAGCTGGGCGGGTGTCATAGTATCGAATTTTTTTGCATCTTTATTCGTATTTGGGTCTGCCGAATATACCCCGTCTACTGATGTAGCATTGATGAGCAGGTCAGCACCTACGTATTCTGCCAGGACGGCTGATACCGCATCAGTGGTCTGACCTGGTATCAAACCACCCATCACCACTATCTGCCCTGTAAGAGCCGCCGTTGCAGCTTCAGGGTAACTAGTAGCAGGTTCGAGGTATGCGCGATTGCCAAGGGCTGAAATCAATAGCCTGGCATTGATACGGGTAATATCTATGCCGATAACGTCGCATTCAGCATGGTTTGCACCCAGCACCCTGGCAGTTTCGATATATTCCCTGGCAACTTTACCGCCCCCAACAATTACATAAACAGTATGGTCCTTTGCAAGCTGTTCGATGCTATTTGCATACTTCTGTATCCTCTCTGGGTCGAGGTCGCTTGTCAACACTGACCCCCCTATAGAAACTACGATTATCATTGATATTACCTGTTCTTTTTTACGCTGTAACTTAAATTAAGTCTAAATGTTTTATTCAATATAATTTACTTTTCACTTTATCGTAAAAACCATTATCCTTGATGCGTACGAAACGCGCCGGGTTGGCTGCCTTTTCAATCCTTATAACATCGTTTGAAGAAATACCCTGTGAATACTGGCCGTCCACTACTACTACTGCCTCTTTATCAGGCAACAGCAGTTCTACCTTTATACTGCTCTGGCCCGGTATGGCCCATGGACGTGAAGACAGCTTGAAAGGAGCCAGCGGCACAACTACCGTAGCATCCACCCTCGGGTCTACGATTGGACCCCCGGCACTCATGGCATATGCAGTGGAGCCGGTTGGTGTAGCGATGACCAGTCCGTCTGCCCTCAATTCTTCAAGTTTACGGTCATCCACCCAGACCTTATAACCAAGTATCTTGGCAGGATGAGCGGTAATTATGACTACTTCATTTGTAGCAGGCGGAAGTTTTGCATCATTTATCCATACATCCAGACGGAACCTCTCATCAACCTGGAATCCGGTAAGGATGGAATCAATGGTATGCAATGCTTCTTCTGCATCTACGTCCACAAGAAAACCCACAGTACCCATGTTCACACCCATAACAGGCAGTGGGTCATCCATGTGTTGTATAGCTCTGAGTACAGTACCGTCCCCACCGACGGCAATAATCAAATCCACGCTCTCCTGACGCATCCGACCTACAGGTAGACCTTCCATACCCAGTTCAACGGCTGTACCAGGGTCCACAAAAACGTCAAGTTTTTCCCGAAGATGCTCAATAATCTCCTTTGCAATACCCACAGCGCCGGGCTTATCGCAACGGGAGACTACTCCTACTTTTTTGATCATCGATTTCCCCTTCAAACCCTTTCATTTTACGATATAAAAGTAGTATAATCTGTTACAATATTATAACCCTATTGTTTTTTCAAGAGCAGTATGGACAATACCATTTGATGCCAGTATGTTTACCCTGTCAATGACGTTCAGTTCACCATTTGGCGGATTTCCCTTTCCGTCAGTCACCTTACCACCCGCTTCCTTAACAATAAGTAAACCGGCCGCAACATCCATCATACGCAGCCTGTCGCGGGTATCCACAAAAGCATCCAACCTTCCCGATGCCACATAACACAGTTCCAGTGCCACGCTGCCCATGGTACGAATACGCCGCACTTGTCCGCCCAGGCGTTTTAACACATCCCAGCCGTCATTATATGTGTAAGTAGCCACTGTTAGATCCTGCATCCTGTTCACCGAAGAAGTTTCTATTTCCTGTCCATTGCACAGTGCACCTTCTCCCAGAGATGCAGTAAAATCTGTACCATTGGCAAGGTTTAACACTTTGGCGTATTTAATATCCGAAAGGTCATTATTTCCAATGGCTATAGAGACTGAATAGAAAGGAATATTGTGGGTTGCATTGAAGGTGCCATCAAGCGGGTCTAACACCACAGTAAATTCTGGTCGCTCCCCATATTTGAAAATACCTTTCTCCTCTGATACCACCTTCATGCCAATACCTGATGATGCCAGTATCTCCAAAGCGGCATCTTCGGCGACAACATCAATCAGCCTGGAAGGAGTTCCATCTGCACCCATACCCACAACGCGGTCTCCGTTTTGAGTCCCCACAAGTTCCTTTGTTGCATGGGCCACAGCCTCCGCCACATCGTCACACAATACGGCAATTTCTCTCAAGCTTCCGTCTCCAGTTCCATCTGGAGAAAACCTGCGGCAATGAATCGTTGTCGAGGGTTGTTCAGGTCCAAGATAATGAATGTATCTTCTGTTCTAAAAGCCAGTTTTTCTTCAATATTTATGTGAACCCTGCATTGGCTGCCAGCCGTGACTTCAGTTACATTTTGTCCGCCCACTGTGATCCCTGATATTTTCACAGGGCTGGACTGGAGAGAAACGTATACATGCAATGTGCTCCCCACTGACAATCCGGGACTGAAACGTGTGACATTACACTCAAGTTCAATGCTATCAGAACTCATCTCTTCAGCTGATATGATATGTCCCCTGTTCACTTCCTTTGCCTGAACGCCTTTCAGGGCCAGACCTACTCGTGAACCTGGTGGAGCAGATGCTGTATCGTTATCATGCATCTGTATACTGCGAATTTCCACCTCCCGCTTTATGGGATGGATGGTAAGTTTTTCATGCTTATGAATGGTGCCCCTGGTCACCCGTCCCAGCACTACTGAACCAATGCCCTTTACATTAAAGGAATGGTCCACCATAACTCTGGGGGGCTGGTCTGCTGTCCGGAGGTGCTGTGCTGCAATTATTGCATCGAGATTGTTAATGGCCTCTTTCAACTCTTCCATTCCCTCAAAAGTGTTGGTAGAAACAGCCATGATATCCCAGTCCCTGGCAGTTGTATCTTTTAGCATTGCCCTGAACTTAGTTGCGTTCTCCTGCAGTTCATAGGGATTTGACATATCAGCCATGGTCTGTACAACGATGCCATGTTTGATACCGAGCAGGTCAATGGCTATCACACACTCTCCGGCTGCCGCATCCATTCCCTTGGGTGGGATGCAAAGCAATACCATGTCAGCCATGGCCAGTGCTGTCATTAAGGGTTTTGGGGACGCCGGATAACCGGACGGGTCGATGATTGTAAGTATCTGCTCGCCTTTGGCAAAATCATACATGGTAATGTCGGTCTCATTTCCTTTTTTGCCAAGCTTTGCGGCAAGTGAACTCCTGCCTGAGCCTTCTCCTCCGATAATTGCTATTGATACCATAATTGATACAACATAATTGTTTTTTTACCCGGTAATGATGTACCGGGTAATATAGGTACTTAATGACCTGAAAGGTAATTAATATTCTGACCCAAAAATTGGTTAGTGTTATTTTTCCATTGTTGTGTTTTTCATATGTGAGTCAAGGAGATAATCAAAGTCTATAACCTTTGTCCATCCTGTTTCCTGGAAGATGCTCATGAAAAATACACCGATAATCGTCCGTTTATCCGGGTTGGTGATATTGTCAATAACCTTTTTGATATCATTGACATCATTGTTCATTTTTGGTATTGCAAGCCCGCCAAGCAATACCACAGTATCAGCTGTTGGGTCAGCTGCATCACCAAGTTGCATGCCTTGGGGTGTGGATATAATAGATTTTGCTGAATCCACTGAAGTATTTGACATGAAAACCAGTTCTTTATTTTCGCCCCTTATCACGAACGACAATAGTTCAGCAAATGGAGTGCAAAAACCGGGAGTACCAATGAAGGTTATTTTCTTTGAGTCTGTACTTATTTGACGGAATGTATTCAGCAGTCCGCCAATTCCTTCTGATGTGCTAATTGTCTTAATTTGAATTCCCACCTTGTTATATTGGTTTTAATATAAGTATGGGCCTGACCGGATTTGAACCGGTGGCCGCCCGGTTATGAGCCGGGCGCTCTAACCTGACTAAGCTACAGGCCCCCCCGATTAATAAGAGACGCCGCCAACAGGGCTCGAACCTGTGACATCATGGTTAACAGCCATGCACTCTACCAACTGAGTTATGGCGGCATCATGTTTGCTTTTTTACACGGGACGTTCTTAAGGTTATGCTTTGATTTAAAGGTTTTGTTTACCAATAAAGGCATTATCCATCTGGTTTTGGCGAATGTTTAAATAAAAAGGTATGAATATAATAATTTTATACAAAGTCGGCCCGTATAAGAATAATTTAATAAGGCTCTTCCTGCGTTTCAAGTTTGTATCTCAAGAGTAAACTGAGCATACTTTTTTAGCTGTTGAATTCGCCATCAAGAGAATTAATACATAACATTATATAATAAAGTAACTGCAGACAGAGAAAACATTTTCCTGTTTTTAACACCTTACCGTCTACGAAAAGACTGAACGATAGTAGTAACTTGAAAACTGCTACCCTGCCCCCACACACCACTACTATAATGTTCGCAATAGACGTATTCTTCCATTCTTTCACATCTATCCGAGTATTTTCCAGGAATTTTTTCATTCCCTACAATTAATGCACAACAACCTGTTTGCATACGTGGACATCTTGTAGGCAATATCAAACAATTTCCTCTTCCTTTTGATAACAGTACACTTACGAGTATACTATATAGCAATTAAATCAACTAAATTAATTATATTGTTTCAAGATAAATAATTAACGCTCAATACCTGTGACACATGAAATTACTTGCCGTAGATATAATAATATTAATGCGAACATATTTTGTTGAGTAGCAGATAGAAGCAATCACTGTCACAGAGGAACATAGATGGATGCTCATTTTCAAACAATAGTCAAGATGACAGGGAACCAGGATGAATCGGTAATAAGTGAAATGATTATGCACAGCCTGTCTAAGGGTGTGAACAAGAACTTAAGACAACATTGTGCCGTGCTTTTTTCGGGCGGGGTGGATAGTTCACTGATTGCGGCGCTGGCGGCACGGCAGACACCAGACATCATGCTTATCACAGTTGGATTTACTGGATCTAATGATATTGAATGGGCGCCTGCGGCTGCAAAATTGCTGGGACTTGAGATAAATCACATTCTTAAACTCATTACCCTTATGGATGTTGAATCGACGATTCCTCGTGTTATGGAGGCACTGGGAACCGCTGACCCCATGACCATCTCATTGGCAGTGCCCATGTTTATTGCCTGTAATGAGGCAAAAAGCCGGAATATCGACCTGCTGTTGGCAGGTCAGGGGGCTGACGAACTATTCGGCGGGTATCACAGGTATAAGGATATTGCACAAAAAGGGATGCCTGCCCTGGATAAGGCGATTGCCGCAGATGTATCAAGACTACCACAACGTGATATCCTGCGCGATAATACCGTGGCAGAGGCAGCGGAAATGGAGCTTGTAGCTCCGTTCATTGAGTCTGAGATGATTAAACTGGGGCTGTCTATTCCTGTAGAATTGAAGGTCAGAGAGGTTAATGGAGAAACGGTTGGTAAATATATACTGCGAAGGGCTGCTGAAAACATAATGCCAGGTGAAATCGCATGGCGGGGGAAGAAAGCCATGCAGTATGGCAGTGGTGTGTGGCCGGCTATTGGTAAACTTGCCAGGCAGGCTGGGTACAAAAAACAAGATAAAGGCTATATAAGAAAATATCTTTATTCGGTGGCAGAGGAAAACAGAATAACACTGGATGTAACATCATGATCACAACAAAGGACGTGGAACATATTGGCTGGCTGGCCAGGCTGAAGATGGAAGAGGAACAGCTTGAAGGATATGCAGGCCAGTTGAATTCGGTACTGGATTATTTCGGGCAGCTGGACGAGGTGGACACTGAAGGTGTGGAGCCCACATACCATGTGCTGGAAATGAATAACGTGTTCAGGGACGATGAGGTCTCTGATTGCATCACCCAGGACGAAGCCATTGGTAATGCACCCAAAACGCAGGATGGCTACTTCAAAGCCCCACGGATAATCTGAGGTTGTTGGAATGATAACAGTATCACAGACTCTTGAGGCTATACGGGATTCGTCAGCCAAGGAAGTTATAAGCCAATGCATTGACAGGATTGAGGGGGGCAAGTTCAACACTTTTATCACCGTGGCAAAGGAGTCTGCTCTTGAGGCGGCCGGGAATGCGGAGGGACATACCGGGCCGCTGGCAGGCGTACCTATTGGTATTAAGGATAACATGTCTACCAGGGGTATCCAGACAACATGTGCCTCGAAAATCCTGGAAGGATATGTGCCGCCATATGACGCCCATGTGATTGAGTGCCTGAAAGCTGCAGGAGCCATTATTGTTGGCAAGGTAAACATGGATGAGTTCGCCATGGGCACGTCCACTGAAACCAGTCATTACGGCCCTACACTTAACCCATGGGACCCAGAGCGGGTACCGGGCGGATCATCAGGTGCCAGTGCGGCCACCGTAGCTGCCGGAGAAGTACCGCTGTCCCTGGGCTCTGATACGGGTGGTTCGGTCAGGTGTCCGGCATCTTTTTGCGGTGTGGTGGGCCTGAAACCCACCTATGGCGTCATATCCAGGTACGGCCTGATTTCCTATGCAAACAGCCTGGAGCAGATAGGACCTATTGCATCTAATGTCGAAGATATGACCCTGCTGTTCAATGTGATTGCGGGCCATGACCCCAGGGATTCTACATCAGTAGCCGGGGATAAAGATTATACAAAGGCACTGTTGGACGATGTGAAAGGCCTGACCATAGGCGTACCAAAGGAATATTTTGGCGAAGGCATTGACCCGTCTGTTGAGAAGTCGGTCTGGGATAGTGTGCACAGGCTGGAAGACCTGGGCGCATCATGGAAGGAAGTAGAAATGTCACACACAAAGTACGCCCTGGCTGCTTACTATGTCATTGCCATGAGCGAGGCGTCTTCAAACCTGGCACGGTTCGACGGTATGCGGTACGGGCTGCGGTTGGAGAAAGACCACGACTGGCACACCACATATAGCGAGATAAGGGCTCAAGGGTTTGG
>JAGLRT010000038.1 GCA_023136155.1 Methanosarcinales archaeon | reverse complement strand
CCTCACCCAGGCGGGATGTGACCACGCCGTCCATTGAATACACCTCACCCAGCACCCGCAGCATACCCGAAACATCGATAACCTCAAGGTTCAGTGGCACACCAAAACTCCCCTCAGCAGACACCCCGCCAGCCTTGCACGGCCGGTATCCCGATACCATTGAGAAATCCATATCACCTTCATACACTTTGGGCACCAGGTTAATACCCAACCTCTCTGCCATCTCACGCTGCACTTGTGGAGGGTTCTGCCACCTCCACAGCCCGTAATCCACCCAACCGTCTCCATACCCGAACTTTTCTGCATGTGAGCGCAGTTTATCCTCTAACCTGGCCCACATTTCAGGATGTAACTCCTTGATTCTGGTCATTTCCGCCATGCTCCCTGACGGGCACAGCCAGCAGCCGATGCGATCGAATCCCTGTTCATACAACGGATTATACGGAGCCTCTTTCCAGAACAAGTACAACCAGATATGTAGCGCAGTCCAGTTCTGGATAGGTGAGGCAGCTATCTGGTTACCAACCCAGGGATTCTTCCATATCTTATCACTCCTGGCCCGTCCCTCGCTCTCATACTTCCGCTGGCCTATGAATGTGAGGCAACCATCCGGGAAATTCTCCTCAATGAGCATGGAGATTGGGCCCAATTTACAGGTCTTACAGCACCACCTGGCCTCAACTGTGGGCGGACCGAACTTGTCAATGGACTCCCAGAACACATCCCCTGCATTGAATATCTTAACTGACAAGTTGTAGTGTCCGGCAACGTCATCAACATTCGCTATTGTTTCTGAAAACTCCAGTCCTGTATCCGCAAACATTACATCAAAATCCTCAATACAATCTTTTACCAGCAGCAGGGTAGCCAAGCTGTCCTTGCCGCCCGAGTATGATACGCTCACCGGCCGGTTCGTGGACTGGGCTACATTCATGATAAACGTCTGGGCTTTTGCCTCAAAATCATTAAGGATATTAAGATTGGCAGTAACTACATCATCCCATGAGTGGGATTCTCGAACTGCAACATTCTCAATTATCCCGCTCCACCTGGTCTTGACACCAACGCCCCTTATGGCTTCCACCATTTCCCTACCAGTCATCTTAGCCCGGCCAGCAGATACAGGTATGCCGTCAGGTGATACTACGACCACTTCATCACCGGGCAAGATTCCGGGATCGGCATCTATGACACCAGGCGCAAGTGTACTGGCCCCCTTTTCAATAAACGGCACTGCCGATTTATCTATCATCACCCAGTTACTGCGGCCATCCATTTGTGAAAAAATCCGGGCTGCCCCTTCCATCCTGGGCAACAATACCCATTGGCCTGATTCCACATCATACCTGATATTGGCCAGGGCCACCCCGTCTGCTATGACCTCTTCCATTCTGTCATCCGACGGCACTTTGTTCATGATGGTGATGGTCCCGTCAGCTATCAGCGGAGCACCGAACTGTGCCGTGGCACTGGTATTGATAAGGTCAATATCATGGGGAAATGCAGGTCTGATATCGCCTGGCGGCGTGACCTTTACCTTGCTGGCAACTGAACCACATGCACATACGGACTCCAGTACCGGTAGAGCGCACTCAGGGCACCAGTGCAGCACCATTTTTCCTAAATATATTTTTGACATGAATCTCCTATGAATAAGAAGTATAGAAATAGTGTATAATAGTGTATAATACTATAACATTTATCACAAGCATTTGATGGTTAGATGAATTACAAAAAGATCTTGAAGGTCCAGGCTATCGTACTGTCATTGAATCTGGTGGTAGCATTCGCCAAGATCATTTATGGATATATGACAGGATCCATCAGCATGGAAGCTGACGGATTTCATTCACTGATGGACGGGGGTTCCACCATGGTCGGCATGGTAGGTGTATGGTTTGCTTCTAGGCCGGCAGACGAATCCCATCCTTACGGGCACCGCAAACATGAGCAGTTTGCCTCACTGTTTATTGCCCTGTTACTGCTCATCACCGGATTTGAAGTGGCCAGGGGTGCCTTACTACATCTTCAGGAGCCCTCGGTACCCAGTGTCACATCAATAAGTTTCCTGATCATGCTTGGTACCATGTCAGTCAATCTTTTTGTAACCATTCTGGAAGCCAGGAAAGGCAGGGAATACAACAGCCCAATACTCATCGCAGATGCCTTGCATACCAGAAGTGATATCTTCGTATCCATTGGAGTGATTTTTAGTCTGATAGCTGTCAATGCAGGCTATCCAATAATCGATGTGGTTGTAGGTATCGTTATAGCATTAGTCATTGCCAAGGCTGGGCTGGACGTGGTGAAAGAAACGTCGTATTCATTGCTTGACGCATCGGTCCTGGATAGTGATATGTTGTGTGAAATTGCACTGGAAATAGAGGGCGTTGAGGACTGCCATAATATCAGGACAAGGGGTACAATCGATAATGTCTATGTGGACCTGCACTTGCATGTCAAACAAGATATGCAAATGGATGAAGCACACTGTCTCGCCCATGCAGTGGAGGAACACTTAAAAGAAAGGGTAAAAGGCGTGAAGGATGTAGTGGTACATCTTGAGCCTGTGCAGGGACAGTGAATGGATTATGAAGCTTGATAGCACATACTCATGTTCCGATAGGGAGAACAAAGAGAGCATACCGGGCCTTCCGTTACATGGAGAACGTCGGCTTCCAGGATTATCGGTATTTCTGGGCTTATAACCTTAACTTCCGTTGCGGTCTGGTATCCCATACCACCGCAACAATCTCACAATCAAACCAGACTAATCAGGTAAAAAACAATAGAAACCGTAACGATGGAAACAAGATAAATTCCCAAACTGCTTGAAGAGCTAAAGACGAAATCAATAGACAGGGGATAAAAGACGGATAGATCATCTGGTAAGTCCCATATCAAAAAAGCTTAAGCATACCTAACATCGAACATCAATTCATTCAAGGAGAGAAAACCAAAATGCAAGCCGCAACAAAAGCCATCGAAACAACAGGAACGATTGACGCCCAGCACCATCTTGTTCTGGATGGGACGCTGCCCATCACCGGACCGACTCGTGTCCGTGTAATCATCCTGGTGCCTGAAAAAACTGACATAAATGAGACTGAATGGCTCAAGGCAGCAGCCGCTAACTCCGCCTTCTCTTTCCTGAAAGATCCTGAAGAGGACATCTACACACTTTCCGACGGGAGAGCCTTCTATGATGAAAGGTAAAATCGTACTGGTGCCTTTTCCGTTCGATGATCTTTCGACAAGCAAAGTACGACCCGCAGTCTGTCTGACAGATCCCGTCGGTCCACATCGCCATGTTATTATGGCATTTATCAGCAGCCGGATGTCAATCGATCAACTGGAAACGGATATAATACTAAATTCAGGCCATGCAGACTTCGCCATGACCGGGTTACGAGTGACATCCACACTCAGGTTGCACCGTATGATGACGGTCACGACTGCACTTATCAGGCGGGAATTGGGAGAATTATCACCACAAATGCAGAATGAAGTAGATAACAAACTGCGAAAACTGTTTGGTCTGGCATAAAATCGATATTAAAAAAAGCTAGTATTAGTTTAGCCCAATTTGTTCATGAGCCGCCGAATAAAGAAGAGCGATTACTCATTCTTCCTTATTCGGCGGTAAAATTATAATTGTCTGAAAATCAAAGTGTTAAGCCTTTCCAGTTAAGAAATTAGTATCGATGATTTCTATTGAAGTCATCTATCGATAACTACTGTCGTTATTATCTATCGATAACTTCTATCGCAGTTATCTATCAAATATCATGTTTATGACAATAATTGGACTGGATATTTCCCGTTGGCTGTTTATGTTATCTGTTACCTTTATGCCTCTTATTGTTCAAAAGTATCAGTAGTGATGAATATGAAAGAAAATAACATCGTTATAGTTGGACTTGGCGTGGGCGGCTTTTCTGCACTGATGGCAGCAAAGAAGATATCTCCTGACTCACGCATTACCATTGTTGAGCGCAGGAATTACGATATGTTCTCACCCTGTGGGCTTCCCTTTGTTATCGAAGGGATCATCCCGGATCCGGAGGACCTGAAACACACACTTCCCACTGGCAGTATGGGAGTTGAAAAACTGCTTTTACATGAATTGCGGTCGATTGATGCTGAAAATAAGGCAATCAAAGTCGAAGACCTTGCAACAGGGACCCAGAAAGTGATAACATATGATAATCTCATCCTGGCTACCGGATCAGAGCCGTTCATCCCTCCCATTCCGGGGGCAAGAGAACTACTTGGCCGGGGTGTTTATACCATTAGTTGTCCTGAAGATACGAGAACAATTCTGGAAGCGGCCAAAGGCAAAAAACATGCCGTGGTCATGGGTGCAGGCCCTATCGGGCTTGAGGTGGCGGTGGGCCTGAAGGCAGTGGGCATGGAGGTCGTGGTGGTGGAAATGCTGGAATGGGCATTCCCCAAGGCCATTGATAAGGATATGGCCAGTGGAGTAAGCAAGGCCCTTAAATCTCTGGGGATACGCCCATTGATGGGGAAAGCTGTGGAAAAAGTGGTTGGCGAGGGCCATATCGAAGCTGTGGTGGTGGACAGCGAGACTCTTGACACTGACCTGTTGGTGGCCGCATCTGGTGTCAGGGCTGACTTCTCTATTGTGCAGGATGCAGGTATTGAAGTGGGCAGGTTTGGAATTAACACTAATATGAGAATGATGACAAATGTGAAGGGAATCTTTGCAGTGGGTGATTCAGTTGAGGTCACAAATCCATTGAGCCACAGGCCATGGTCATCCCAGCTTGCTAATTCGGCGTACAGGCAGGGTGCAGTGGCAGGCATGAATGCAGTAGGGGGTTATGCTACCTATGACGGCTCACTCACTACTTTTGCATCAATAGTAGGGGATCTGGAAGTGGCAGCTACCGGATTTAATAGTTTCTTTGCCTCAATGTACGGATTTGATGTAGTGAGCGGTAAGGCTAAGGGAAAGACAAAACCTGACTGGTATCCGGGAGGAGAGGATATCAGCGTCAAAGTACTTGCAGATTCATCTACCGGAAAGTTGCTGGGTGCACAGGCTGTGGGCAAAGGCGCAGCTGCCAGGATAAATGTGGTGGCAGTGGCACTAAAAAGTGGGTTGACAGTACATGAACTGGCAGAAGTGGAACTGGCATACTGTCCTGCCGTTTCTGAGACCTATGATGTATTAACAAAAGCGTGCGACTTTGCGGTGCGCAAGTTGAATAAATAAAATAAGTAACTATTCAGCCATACATAAACGTTATCGTTAGACTGAATAGTCCCAAAATAGATAATTGTACACAATTGTCAAACACCTTTGGAATCGATGGATGCAGACTCAGTAGTAAAAATTGAAAAATGTATAACAATAGACACAAATAATTTGATTTTCGCCATCGGTATCCAGTCTTAAGTATGGCTGAATAGTTACTAAAATAATAGATAAATAAGTGTAGATACGTTAATAACGTGTGGTTGTGGTTGGTTATGCCTAAACTATGCATAACTATATATATTAAAAACACATTTATTACATCGGTGATACAATGGCTGTATTAATTAATGAAAATGCGTGTGACAAAGCCCCAAATTGTGGAATGATACGATTATGCCCTGCAAATGCAATATCCCAGCAGGCTGGTGGATATCCTGAAGTGAACCAGGATAGCTGCATAGAATGTGGTCAATGTGTAGAATCTTGTCCACATCAGGCTTTGTCTATAGTGTAGTCCTGGTGAACTAATAATGGACGAACTTGAAGAGATAAGGAAACGAAAATTAAAGGAGTTGGAAGAAAGCTTGAATAAAACCCAATTAGATGTACCTATAGAACTTACAGATAAGGATATGGACAAAGCCTTAGGTGAACATCCGAAACTTGTAGTTGACTGCTGGGCAGTATGGTGCGGTCCTTGCAGAATGGTTGCCCCCACAATTGAGGCCCTTGCAAAAGAAAAAGCTGGAGATATTGTATTCGGGAAACTGGATATTGACAATAACCCACAAACAGCAATGAAATACGCCATCACGGCAGTTCCTACAATGCTGATATTCAAGGATGGTCAACCGGTTGGAAGAGTTTTAGGTGCACTTCCAAAACAGCAATTAGAGATAAAGATATCTGAATTATTGAATTGATCTTATTAATTATACCCCGCACCTCTGCTGCGGGGTATAACGATTGAGATCACTATATCTCTGACTAATCACTTCGCAAATGGATGGTTTGCTGCATCCTTTCCAGAAAGCGCTTCCCCAACCGTTGGCTCCCCCGCCATTGCCCTTTTTAGTGCCAATTTTGTTGCCTCGTGGTTATATTTATATATCTTGTCTTTATCCTCTGCATCCCATTCGATAAAAACCGAAACGATTATCAACAGATTCTCTGCATCGTCTTTATTGATAATCCCATCTTCTACAGAATCCATTACTGCTTTTGCCACAGCAGCCTGGGCAGGACCGAACATAAGTATAGCCTGATCAGCATTCTTGATAGTCACTTTGTTCACGATCAAAGTTGCTGGTTTTGGCTGGAGATTTGGTTCAAGCACTGCCAACAGTGGAGTATGGCCTTGCTGTGGCATTGCAAGTGAATTCATAAAAGCTGTTTCAACTGGACCGCCCTTGGGACCTATAACAAGATCAATATGGGCAATCTCGGGGCCGTCACCAACAAGGGCTTCACCAATCATACTTTTAACTATCTTTCGTACCAAAATTTTCACAACCTATTTTAACAAAATTCATTGAATAATTATAATTACTCATCACGTTAGATTTCATATTATTAGAGATTGTCGGAAAAGTACCTGAAAAGCACTTAAATTGAAACTTCCAGAAAGATTGTCATAATTAAATCGCTATGCTGCCCCAGGTTAAGTTT
Organism: Methanosarcinales archaeon; assembly: GCA_023136155.1. Classification (GTDB taxonomy): domain Archaea; phylum Halobacteriota; class Methanosarcinia; order Methanosarcinales; family Methanocomedenaceae; genus Methanocomedens_B. The sequence goes on along the minus strand of JAGLRT010000038.1, from coordinate 13,667 downwards.
AGATAGTAAAGCTAAAATATTCGAAAGGTAGACTTTTCCGACAATCTCAATTAAAACATGACGTGATTATGAGACCGTTCGATATACCCCTACAAACATAACGAAACCTGTATATCGCGTTCAATTCAATTTTCCATCTATCTTCGCCCATCCCATCTCAAACCAAAAGCAACTTATCCTTGATACCCTTAATAGCCTCAACTACAACCCCTCCCCCCTCCACAGGCGAACGCCCCTCCAAATCAGCCTTAACCAAAGAGCTGTCATAAGGAAGCATTCCCAACACCAAAATCCCCAGTTCTTCCAGCCTGGATTCAACAATACCAATATCCTCCTCCCTGATCTTGTTTATCACAGCAGCAAATTTCCCAATCCCAAGTTCAGTACCCAGCCTCTTTATCCTCTCAGCCGTCTCAAGACTTCGGGCACCCGGTTCCACCACCACAATCATCAGGTCAATGCCCTTAGTTGTACCCCTGCCAAGATGCTCAATACCAGCCTCCATATCCATAATCACCACAGAAGATTCCCTGAACACCACATGACGCAGCAATGCCCGCAAAAACGAAGACGCAGGACACATACAACCGGACCCGCCCCGCTCAACGGTACCCATGACCACCATCCTCACACCATCAGGCCCCATTACACCGAAACGCTCCACTACATCGTCCACTTTTGGGTTCATCCTGAACATCCCGTCCGGACCCCCTGCACGCTCATCAATTAACTCCTTATATTCGGTCAAAGGTCCTGGTGGATTTTCAATACCAAGTGCAGACGCAAGGTTCATATCCGGATCTGCATCTATTGCCAGCACTTCCATACCGTCCTGTGCCATGAGCCGTGCCAGCGTACCTGCCAGGGTGGTCTTGCCCACCCCCCCTTTTCCAGTGATAGCGATTTTCATGAATTGGAATATGAGATTATACTTCGATAAGTTCTACGCAAATACTGTCGTTCAAGATTATCAATGCACCATACCCCTGCGATGACTCGCCCACATTGACTATGGTGGTATACCCATTCATTGCCGTACCCCTGGCCTCGTGAATATGTCCGCATACGATGAGGTCAAAGCGGTTAATGAACTTGGCAATTGCATGGCTGCCCAAATGCCCAATTGAAAGTTCATCCACATAACCATATGGAGGAGCATGACTCAACAATATATTCCTGATACCCGAACAAGAGCTTAGCATAACATCAATTGCTTCTTCCATATCTTTGTCAGTAAGTTCAAATGGGGTGTTAAAAGGCGTACTGTTTGAACCTCCCATCCCCATAAAAATTGCATCACCTATATGGTAACAATTCTTATGCAGATTAATTGCACTTGAACTATCCAGCACCTCAAGAATACCAGGCTGGTCACAGTTACCAGGTATGGCCAGTACAGGCACATCGAACATGTCGATAAGTTCAAGTGCATTCTCATCAGGCCCGAAATTAGTTATATCGCCCGATATCAGTACACCGTCAATCTCACCAGCATGCTTAAGCAATGCCTGCACTTTTGAAAAATCCCCATGAAGGTCTGATAGTGCCAGTATTTTCATGAATATTACCTTTAATTCAATTGCGTTAGACAGATATATGTCTTGTGCAGTTTACATTTGCATGCGAGAGTTCATTGTAGTGGGACATAAAGCCGCAACAGACGGACAGTTCAGCCTTAACGACCTTCCAGGTAGTGCAGGCAGGATGGATATAATGTGCCGTTGCGTGAACTCGGCACTGTTCTTAAGCCATGACCTGCGCAGGAATGTAACCATTTACCTGATACTGCTGGGCGAACCTGAACCACCGAAAATTGTGAAATTCAGTGGCCATGATGTGCGCTACCTTAACCCTGACGAGCGCAGCAGCGGCTCACTTATTAAAAAAGCGCTGGAGTTAAAGGCAAGAATCAGGTGGAAAGAATCCACACCCGGTGTATGGGTTAGACAGGGTAACCTTGAAGACCTGCTGGCTGAGTTGAACAGCGATGAAGGTGTTGGGGAGAGTGTCGATGAAGACACAGGTAACAAACTGTATTACCTCCATGAAAACGGTACTGATATAAGGAATAAAATGGAAGTGACTTTACCACAACGGGCAACATTCATCCTGGGCGACCATGTAGGTATGACATCAGATGAGGAGCAAAAAATAATGGATGCAGGTGCCCAATCCATTAATGTGGGACCGTTAAGCCTGCATGCTGACCACTGTATAATTTTGGTCAATAACGAACTTGACAGATAAAATAATTAAAGGAAAGGGTGCTATTAAAGCAACCCTGACCTCTGCAATACAAGCAAGTCTTCAGTACTGATCTTTTCTCCCAGTTTGAACTGGGAGTATATCTCTTCTGCATCGATTTTGGTCTGAACCATGACAGCAGAATCCCTACTTCTCTTGCCCTTTCTTCTAAGACCCATTAAAGTCTTATCAATTTCCCGCATCTCTTTTTGAGTCTTTATGAACTGGGCGTGCTGTTCATCAGCTGATTCCTGGACCTTTACGAAATCCTTGTGTACCGAATCAGAGTCTGCCCGGACCTTGTCAGCTTCTTTGAAAGTGGTAATCATTTTTTCATGGAATTCCTGGGCTGCATCGGCAAACACTTTCACCTGTTCATGGTACACAGAAGCTTCATCCCTTAATTTCTGTGCATCTTCAAGGAGAGTCTTGAGTTCCAGGTTACCTTCAAGTTGTGTCTTACGACGCTTGAATTCCTCTGTGAGATGCCCAATTTTTTCAACCAGTTCGCGTTCAGCACTGGGTTTCATTACCTGGGTCTGCTGCTTAAATTCAAGAGTGTCAATTTCACGCCTCATCTCCTTTAAAGATGGGCCGCTACTAAGATTCAGATCTTTCCTTATCTTGTCGATCTGAGCATAAAATTTATTAGCTTTCTCATTTAATTCATCACGCAGGGTCTTGTTCGAACCCACAGATTCATTGTTGGAATCTCTCTGGGTCTTAAGTTCCTGTGCTTCTTCAATGAGTTCTTTTGTGCGCTTATTAAGTTCGTTACGCTTGGCAGCCAACGCACTGGCTTCAGTATTGAGATCGTTACGCTTTTCCTTATATTCCTCTGACTTTACTTTAAGGTCAGTTTTCCTTTTTTGCAGTTCATCTAGCATTTCCTAATAGTCCTCCTTCTCCAGCAATGAATGCTGGTATTTCATGCACCTCATAATGCACGATACAGTACGATAGCAACCTGTCAACACACTTAAGTGCCAAGGCCACTTCGATTTAAATTACATACCTCCGTGTCCATCGTACCTGATTCGTGAAATGTTCTGTTAGATAAGTGATTACTGAAAAATTGATTCTCGAAAAATTTTATTTTTATCAAGTCTGTCCATCTTATTCTCAGGAAATCCACAAGTATTTCCACAATCAAAGCAACTATGAACGCTTTGGTATTTGCCTTTAAGGTAATTACATCCTTTTAACCTTTTCGGGTGATTTCAGCCTATTGCATCCCTTCTTAACAGGATGAACAGTAATTCAACGTTCATCTATAACATGCACTATAGAGAGAGTATCAGTTAGAAGAAGAATAAGAAATGACAGACTTAACTGTATTTCATTCCAATGTAATATCTGCGCCGAGTGTCTTCATGGTTTCAAAGAAGCCGGGATATGAAATCTTAACTGACTCTGCAGTATCTATAACGGTATCTCCAACAACCAATCCTGCTACCGTCAAAGCCATCACAATACGATGGTCGTGCCAGCCGCTCACCCGGGCACCATGCAGGCCGCCCCCCCTTATCACCAGCCGGTCAGGCTCCTCCCTGATATCCACTCCCATCTTTGTTAGTTCCACGGTCATAGCATGCAGCCGGTCAGTCTCCTTGTACCTGACATGTTCGGCATTTTCTATCACCATCTCACCATCGGACAGCGCACCCAGCACCGCCAGTGTAGGCACAAGGTCAGGTGTCATGCTTACGTCAACGGTCACACCCGTCAACTGGCTTTTGTTCACCTTCACCTCACCTCGTTCCCGGTCCCATTCAAGATCGGCACCCATGTCCTGAAGGATAGGGATAATTGCAGCATCACCTTGCTTGTTCGGATAAAGCCCCCCCAAAGTTAGCCCACCACCTGCAAGGGCACAGGCAGCCAGCAGGTATGATGCTGAAGAAAAATCACCGGGAACTGTGTATTCAGTCAATTTGTATGATTGGTTCGGTGGAACAATGAAAGACAGTTGCCCATTATCGTCTTCAACAATTTCTATCGCAATACCCGCACTTTCCAGCATCTCAATGGTAATCTCAACATACGGCCTGGATTTTAATTTACCGTCCACCATGACCACGGTTCCAGAGTGACACAGCGGGCAGGCCGTGAGTAGTGCAGAGAAGAACTGGCTGCTGATACTGCCATCCATCACTGCTTCACCACCTTTTATAGGACCTTTTACCACTATGGGTGCAATCCCATTATCCCTGGTGGATATGACGTTGGCTCCAAGCTGGTTCAGGACATCAATAAGTGGCGTGTTAGGTCGGGTGCGGATAGAATCATCCCCGGTTAGCACCGTCGTACCCTCACACAGGGCACTTACAGCCATTACAAGCCGTAACGTGGTTCCGCTGTTTGCCACATCGATAACATTATCTGGCGTGACGGGTTTTCCATTCACACCTTCCACAATTATTCTGTCATTTTCCTCCCGTATCACTGCACCCAATGCCTTACATGCCTGAATAGTGGCAACAGTATCGGCAGATAGCAGGGGACGTTTTACAATGGTACGGCCTGCAAGAGATGCCATGACCACGGCCCTATGGGTATAACTCTTGGAAGGGGGCGCAAGTGCTTCACCCTTCAGGACAGAACTGTTTACTTTCGCCTTCATTGTTCACCAAAGCCGCATTGTTAATTAGAGTTGGATAATGTTGGTTAGTATTAATTAATCTTCGCTGATTTTTTTAAGATTAACTGGTTTTAGTGTATATTCGTTAGTTTTATTCAATCTTCGTTAGTATTAATCAGTTTTCTCGAACATAGCCCTCACAAAACCCAAAAACGGTGGTGAAGGCCTGTTGGGTCTGCTCTTGAACTCGGGATGGAACTGGCTGGCAAAGAAGAATTTATGGCCCGGAATTTCAGCAATCTCCATCCGGTTCTTGTTTCTGCCAGTGAATTTCAGCCCTGCCTTTTCCATTTCATCTATATACTTGGGATTCACTTCATACCTATGACGATGACGTTCAATAATTGCATCAGACCCATATAATCTATTTGCAAGGCTTCCCGGCGTCAGTTCAGCAAAATAATCCCCGAGCCTCATTGTAGCTCCCATATCCACAACACCCTCCTGCTCAGGCAGCAGGTCTATCACCGGATGTTCAGTAGAAGCCAGTTCTGAACTGTTGGCGTTTTCATACCCCAGCACATTCCTGGCAAACTCAATAACAGCAGTCTGCATTCCCAAACATAACCCAAGATATGGCTTATTGTTCTCCCTGGCATATTTAACCGCAAATATTTTACCCTCGGTACCCCTTACTCCGAAACCACCGGGCACAAGTATTCCATCGTACTTTGAAAGCTGGTTAATGGATTCCGGTTCCTTTTCGTAATCCTCGGCATCCAGCCAATAGGCATTTATCTTGCACCCCACCTCAATACCAGCATGTTTCAGGCTCTCCCTGATGCTCAGGTACGAATCTTCAAGGTCAGTATATTTTCCCACAACAGCAACATCGACAGAACCGCTGATTGATCGCATCTTTTCCACCATCCGGTCCCACTCTTTAAGGTCATCCCTGGATTTTAAATTGAGCTTGGACAGCAGGTATTCAGCAGCACCTTCAATTTCCAGCCGTTGTGGCACCATATAAATATCTTCGGCATCATGGGCGCTTATCACCGCTTTTGCCGGCACATCACAGAACAGGGATATCTTTTCCTTGGTACCGGGTAACACAGGCATTTTACATCTGGTAACTATCATGTCAGGGTGAAGACCTAATTGGCGGAGTTCCTTAACCGAATGCTGTGTCGGTTTTGTTTTTTGTTCCCCCTGGGGGTCCATGGGCACAAGGGTCACATGTATGAATACTACGTCCTCCATGTCTTCTTCATTATGTAATTGCCTGACAGCTTCTAAAAAGGGCATACTCTCAATATCGCCCACCGTACCGCCCACTTCCACCAGACATATCTGGGCACCGCTGTTCTTGGCAACATTCCGTAACCTCTCCTTGATCTCATTCGTTACATGGGGAATTATTTGCACGGTCTTACCCAGGTAATCGCCTCTTCGCTCCTTATTAATGACTGCCTGGTACACTTTTCCTGTTGTGATGTTATGCTCCCTGGTCAGTTCGATATCAAGGAACCGTTCATAATTACCCAGGTCAAGGTCAGCCTCCCCGCCATCCTTTAAAACAAAAACCTCGCCATGCTGGAAAGGACTCATTGTCCCGGCATCAATGTTGATGTACGGATCTATTTTTATGGCCGTCACATCATAACCTTTGTTTTTTAAAATTCTTCCCATTGAAGCGGCTGTAATACCCTTACCAAGTCCGCTCATCACACCACCGGTTACAATGACATATTTCATAAAATCCCTCTATTATTTCATTCTTTTTTTGTGAGCAAATGTATGGCAGCGTACATAATAATAATCATCAATATGATAGATGCTGCCACAGCACCAGTTAGTGGTTCTATCATATTGAATGTAAATGTTCCCAACAATACTACCATCGCAATCAGGACAAGTATCAAAGGAACGATAAATGTCTCTAACTGATGAGGGGGCCTGTCCGACCTGTCTGCATTTTCAGAATTACTATCGGGTTCATAACTCATACCAGATGCTGCTGCATACGCGGTCTTATGTAAATAACGAGGAGTGCCCAGTCTTTCGTCAACATCAACTGTGCGTTTAGTTTTGACCTCATTCGGTTTAATTCCAATGATTACCTTAAATGTATCAGATTTTGCACCATAATCGATAGCCACCTTAATCTCCCCCTCCACCCATTCGCTTTCTTCGGGAAGATTTGCCACTACTGACAAATATTCCTGATTAGCCACATAGGGGTTTTCATGTAAGAACTTGATGTACTTCCTGACACGACTGTCAGCTGATAGATGAACATGGGTAGGAGTACCGTGATTACTTATCACCATTTCAAAACTGCAATCATTTCCAGGTCTCACAGGCACTGTAATCTCAGGACTGTCAAATTCAATGGCATTACCCGGATTGCGGTTAATATGTATCTGCTGCACTATTAGCGGCCTCTTATCATTATTCCCTCAGGTCGGGTGGAAGCATATTTGGAATACTATCTTCTATGGGATAATGCTCATCACACTTTTTACAGAACAATGAGCCCAAAATAATCTCATTATCATCCTCTTCATCCACATTAAGTACCAGATCACCTTTACACATAGGACAGCATAATATTTCCATCAGTTCATGTTTCACTGTTTTCAACTCACAAAACTTTATATCGATTTAATGGTTACGACATATTTGTTCATCAAATTATCGGTATATGCTGGGCTGTCAATAATATGTGCCTTATTTTACTAAACTCCAAAATGACCGATATGTCTCTACACTTGCCGTAATTTGCTTTAATCATAAATCTCCGTCCTCATTTTAAAAAAATGAAATGGAACATACTTGACTTTCCACTTTTCAACATACATTACATCCCCTTAGTGTCAAGTCAACCATGAAACGTATAGATACCATCTGGACTACCTAATATGATGCTGGCGGATTTAAAAAAATCAATACGACACTTTGCGATTGACATGACACTAGGCGCTCTCGACGAAATCTTGTCAATCCAAGTTTTAAAAATCAAGATCATAGGCCACTATTTTGTAAAAAAAAATGAAAGCCTCCATCCAGTATTATAGTACATTCATTCCAGAATTCAAAGGAACCATAATCTACAACAAAAATGATAAGAAGCTGCCCTAGTAAACAACCATTTCATGAAGAACATCTGTCTTGCTGATAATACCGATATACCTGCCACCGGAGGTTACCATCAATCGTCCTACCTTTTTGTCATTAAAGACTTTTACAACATCGTATAGTGGAGTCTCACCATCCACAGAAATGATGTCTTTTGTCATAATCTCCCGAATCTTAAGGTTCACCTTGCCGCTGGCAAGGGTATTACCAATATCAGTAAATGTAACAACCCCTATGATATTACCTTTATCTTCCACGGGCGCACCATGAATGTTGTTTCGGGTAAATATCCTGGCTGCCTCCTGTATGGTGGCATTAGCAGGTATGGAAATGGTTTTTTCAGATAGATACTCTCGTATTGGATGTTTGGGGAGTGAAATCATCTCTGTAATCGTAAAGAGCAATGCATTGGATGAATCATCTCGACCCACCACTTTTCCACGAACAATCAGTTTATTGACCGGTGTTGGTCCCACCTGTATGATATCACCAGCATCAAAATCACGTATATCTCCAAGAATGCGAATGATACCATTGCAAGTATCCGGATGGCGCATAGTGGTAAAACTTATCGCAGCAGCTGTCAGCCCATCTACAATCTCGTGATTTTTATATATAGGAACTACAGCCTCAATATTTAGTTCAGCAACACTTAGAACTTCATAGGTAGCACCTGTTGCTTTGTATCCACCTTTTGGCCCAGGTACACCTTCAACTAATCCCAGTGCCTTAAGTGATTGCATCTGATTACGAACTGTTCCAGGATTACGATTAATTATTTCTGCAATCATTTCTCCTTTTATTGCACATTTATTCTGCCGATAAAGATTAATTAAAGCAGTTAAAATTTCTCTCTGAATTGGCGTAAGTTCCATGTTTAACTTGCTCCTAATGTTAATTAATAATTGATATATACATATAAGTCCTTTTACTTAAAGTCATCTTTCAAACTTCTGCATCATCTGTTTTATGCAACAATAGAGACATTTTACTGTTATGACTGACTCAAATAGTATTTTATTAACCTTTAATGTTTCTGCATTCTCAATGATGAATCGTTATTTTAACATGAGATTTAATGTTTTTATAAACTTATTATGAGTTGACCATCCTTTTGGTGCTCCAGAAACATTTCAGCCACTTCATAAGACTCCACCATTTCGATGCCATTTATGAAATCATCCTCACAAAGCCCGATCAACGAACATGCCAGACGGCAGCATTTGAATTGGACACCAAGATCCAGGCATTCCTGTACATACTTGTCATAGGCAGGAGACCCATACTTGTCTTTTTTACCCAACAGCACACCCATTGGACCCCACAATACCACTACTACATCAAGTCCTTTTTTCCGGTAGTATCTTGCAAACCGAATAGTTTCCTGGGGGCTGGTGCTCTCATAGACCATATTTTTCAAAAGCAGTAGTACCCGTGTAATCTCAACCATATGAATACCACTTCAAAGCAGGTGTTCTGCGATATTTTCCGTTATCACATGTTCACAATAGATGCATCTCAATCGTATTGGGTCACTTTTTACTTCAAACTTTGACGTGACAGGTTCGTTGGTATTGGAGATGCAGTTAGGATTTGCACACCTGACCATACTTTCCACCATTTCAGGTAATTTTACACGATGTTTGCCTGCAACCCCAAAGTCACGGATAATATTAATGGTCGCATTGGGTGAGATGAGGGATATCTTGTCAACCTCTTTGTCTTTCAGTTCCCTGCCTTCTATCTTTACAATATCCTTGAATTCAATATCCTTACTGGATACGTTCATTGCTACCGAAATAACAGCACTGGACGAACCCGTTATGCCCAGTATTTTAAGCACGTTCATAGCCTGTCCAGCATTGATATGGTCTATGACAGTGCCGTCACGTATAGGATGTACCCTCAATTCCTTTCCCAAAGTCATACCTCAACCCCCAGTACGATCGTGAGCAATGCCATCCTGATGGGCACACCATAAAAAGACTGCTCAAAATAACGGGCATGGGTCGAACCGTCCACTGAACTGTCAATCTCATACACTCTGGGAAGAGGATGCATGAATATCATATCCTCTCTGACATTTTCAAGATGTTCTCCTGTTATCTTGTACGCACCCACTACTTTGTTGTACTCGGTCGGGTCAGGGAACCGTTCCTTCTGGATGCGGGTCATGTATAGCACATCCACGTTACCCAGTACTTCGTCAAGGTTTTCAGTCTCGCTGACCCGGGCACCCATGGCTTTGAGGTCCCCTTTTATCTGGTCCGGCATCTTTAACTGGGGAGGTGAAACGAACGTGATATTTGCACCGTATAATGATAGGGCATAAGCAAGGGAATGAACGGTACGTCCGTACTTCAGATCTCCCACTATGGCTATGTCCAGATTATCAAGATGGCTTTCTTTTTTTATGGTGTACAGGTCAAGCAAGGTCTGGGTAGGATGATGTCCCGCACCGTCTCCACCGTTTATAATGGGAACCGATGCGAATTCGGCAGCCATGCGTGCCGAACCCTCGCTGGGATGACGCAGCACAATGGCATCCGAATATGTACTTATCACCCTGATGGTATCGGCCAGTGTCTCTCCCTTTACTACGCTGCTTGCTTCTTTTGAGCCCAGGTTTAATACGCTGCCCCCCAGCCGTAACATGGCTGTTTCGAAAGACATGCGGGTCCTTGTGCTGGGTTCATAGAACAAAAGTGCCAGGATATTTCCGGCAAGTAGGTCTGACTTGCCGCCTCTGGCCAGTGTTTCAAGTTTAACAGCGCTCTCCAGAATAAAATCAATTTCGTCTATTGTAAAATCTTTCATTGAGAGAATGTGACGGCGGTCAAAGGTCATCACTAACAATATGTAGATTTAATGATTTAAACCTATTGAATAATTTAGGGATCACTCAATATCGACGCCTATCCCCATGATGTCTCTGGCACCATTGTAAACATCCTCTGCAATATGAGCACACCCCATTGCACCAGACCACACTCCAAGACATTCCACACCCGTACCAACGTGTGACTTTATCCTGTCTCGGGCATACTTGATATCGCTGATGGAACCCGCGATAAGAATGCTGGGGTTCTCTATGCCTTTTTCCTTTAGCAGCAGTTTCATGGCAACTATCTCCATTGCTGCAAACAGGGCTGCGGTATCTAAAGCAAGAGCTGCCGATGGGTCACCTGCAGAAAAAGCAGTTATTAGAGCGTCTATATCCTGCACCCCTGCCATCTTTGCTACTCCTGCGCGTATGAAAGCGTCATTGGCAGTATATTTTTTGTCGTCCACATCCCTTATACCTTCAAGGTCGATGGGGCCGTGATGTATTCCGGGCGCAAATATGCATGCATCCAGTGCGCCCAGCAGCCGGCCTTGTGCTACTGCCAGTGTCACGGTGTTGGAACTTATATCTGACACTATCATGTTGTAGTTTCCTTTTTTGTAGGCACAATAAACGATACCGATCTTTTCAGGACTTGCACCGTGGGAAAAAATATTAAGCCTGCCATCATTGGTGTTGCCCCTGTGAAGCCCGGGAATTACCACGGCAGGTATGCCTGAATTTTTGATGGTGTCGTAGACCAGTGTGCCCCCGCCAACATGAAGTCCGGCACCGTGCCTGGATTGGATGCCACGGTCAAGGACGTGGTCAATGGGTGTTATCTTGTCTATGCCGTCTCCCATGGAATATGTGACTGCCATCATTTTTATGTCTGATACGGATTCGCCGAGGCCCTGCATTACGCTGTTTAAAAGTTCCTCCTGACCCATAGTGACGGCATGTTGTCGTGATAGTTTGAACTTACGTCCATCTGTTGATGCAAAACGCATGTGGGTAGTGCCGTGGTCAATGCCGACAAACATGTTATTCTGGATTGTTTCATGTGTATTAATATTGTCTATTTATGCTGGTATTGAGGGGTTGAAGGGAAAGGTGGCTATTGTGCATTACTTCAGAGGGATGTGGGAATGACATGCAGATTAAATGTTGCATTGGTGAATGTCCAATTCATTATCACTGCTATCGTTGTTAATGTAAAGAGGCTTGCGAATGTCATTGGTAGCGTATGCTATCTAAAAAAGTGTTGAAAAGTGAGGTGGATTTGGGAATATTGAGGTAAATAATGGAATTATATGGGTTTTTTAGTGAAAAAATAGGATTTATTCTGAAATTCATGGAAAGATGGACGTTTTGGGAGGAATTTGTGGGGTTATCCGACAATCTCTAATTTAGATAAGTTATTTTTCGGTAAACCCTACGAATAATAGTTCTGAGGTCCAGACATTCGATCTCGTTTACGAGAGAAAAACGGAAGCGATTAAAAAGGCAATGCTGACAGATGGTATTTGGATGGTGGTTACGAACATCTGTGAAACTACAGAGCCGGAGGAGTATCGACTCGGTCCCAGGGAACTTATTAAGGCCTATCGAGATAAAAATAGGGTAGAGGAAGGATTTAGAGAAGTGAAATCTTTCCTTAAGTTCCAGCCGACATTTGTTTATATGGAGGAACATGTCCGCGCACATTATACGATATGCATTCTGAGTTATCTGCTGGATGTAACTATCACTAACAAACTCAGGGAAAATAAGATGGAGGGTGTGAGTAGTGTGAATAAAGTTTATCGTATACTGGAGAAATTGGAAAGTTGGGTCTGAACGGGGATAAATCCCGGATACTGAAACTTACGGCCATGACGGATGCGCAAAAAAACATTCTGGAGATGTTTAATTGCAAATATTTAGGGAGGAAAAATCACTTGAAATCGATTGGGATCAAGAAGATGTAGAACAGATTTGAAAAATGATGTGGTTCACTGATAGGGTTTTTAATACATTGTGGCAAAGATGGGTTTTAACGTTTCATATCTTTTTAGTCCCACAGCCTGCTTCACTGCCAGATTATTTTAAAATATCCAAATAACTGTATTTTGACCTGGAACTTTCCGGGATATGATCCAGGTTGATAAGGAATTTGGGGTCCTGCATCATGCACAGGTTCCTACGCTCTTTAAAATCTTTCAGTGACCTGATTATTTTCCATGCAGCCGGTAGTCCGTTCTCTTCCAGCGCATTCCCGAACTCGAAAGGCATATATGGACATGCCTTTACTCCTCCGTCCACGCATATATGAGCCCAGCGCCTGCCTGCCATGCAGCCCAGCATCTCACCTTCAAATAAAGAGCTGGTAAATACCCTTGGGCCCGGACCCGGCTGGTTAAGTGTGTGGTGCATATCCAGTAACACTTGTCTGTCTTCTTCTGAAATTACAGGGTCACCATAACGTTTGGCTACACTTTCCCAGATACTGAATTCATGCACACCCAGTTTAGTAGCCAGTTCATATAGACCGGGCAGTTCATGCATGCGCTCAGGCGAAACGTGTGTGTTCATAGTGACCAGCAGTCCCGTATCAAGTCCTATCTTGATAGCATCCACTGCCCAATTATATGCACCTTCCAGCCGCCGGGTCTGGTCGTGTTTGGCCGGGTCAGTGCTGTAAATACTTATGAGCAAGTTATGAAGTCCTGCATCCTTGAGCTTGGCGGCTGTTTCAGGCGTCATCTCTGTACCAGGGGTGAAAATGTTGACGATTGCTTTATCTTTGTCCACATATTCCACCAGTTCGATGATATCGTCCCGCAGCAAGGGGTCCCCTTCTGTAAATGTGATGATGAATGCGCCCATGTCCAGGGC
>JAGLRT010000037.1 GCA_023136155.1 Methanosarcinales archaeon | reverse complement strand
ATGAGAGACATGCGGAAAGTGAGCTCTATGATAACTCGGGAACGGGTTTTTGAGTTTTTACTTGAAAAACAAGAAATCAATGATGGATATACCGGAAATGATTTTACGATATTGGCCGAACAATTAAATGTTACCTCACGAGGCCTTCGAAAGCGCTTATCTACATGGATGAAAAGGGCACCCATTCCCTCCATTTGTTTTGTTTTTCGATTAACCTATATATCTCAAATCTTCATCCGTACCCATATCAGTCTGGACTTGCATCTGTTCCATTTCTACAATCTTGGCAATGATACGTTCCATTTCCTTTGCTCGCTCTTCAAGGGCCTGGGAATCTATTTGAAGGTCAAGCACACTGCTGATGACTTCCAGGACTGCCTGAGCGCTCTTAGGATCAACAAGATAACCTGAAGTGGTACCCATAAGACATAACGCATCCATACTCCTGAATTCACTCATACCGAGCAGCAGGCCGGATACGCCTACAATACCCCCGGCTGGTTCGTTCTGCTTGAACTCCACACCATGTCCTTTCATTTCCTCGACCAGGTCAATGTTATTCACAGCACCCAGCACTGTACGTTTTTCATCAAGCTGACCTGTAACATAACCGCCAAGAGTATATATGCGTTTTACTCCGTATTCTTCTGCAATGTCCAGGATTATGCTACTGATCTCATAATGTCCTTCATTGGTAGCGCTCTGGTGGTCACCCACCACGATGAGCATATCCTGTTTGTCCTCAAACCTGCATGCATATATCTCGTTCTTTACCAGATGGACTGTAAAGTCATCTTTAACAAGCACCTGGGGTGGAAAATGTGGTGAATATATCTCAACTATCTTCTCAACATCCAACTCTTCCACCATGTGTTCAGCAACCAGTTTCCCCACATGGCCCACACCTGGTAGTCCTTCTATCATGATGGGGTCTTCAAGTTCAACTTTTCCAAGTATTTTAATAATTGTTTCTTTCATGCACATCAAATTCTCTTACTTTTGTGCTTTTAACAAGCGCCTGTATTTTCCGTACCTGTCCTCAAGTGAAAAACGTGCAGGTCTGGGATTAATTGCTGATCCACTGCAAAGAGGACAGCTGTCCTTTAGAGTATAATTACTGCATTGTGCACATTTGTTGATATGCTGTCCCATGCCACACCTAAGCTTTTGCTTCGTTGTGCCTGTTGAACAGGCCAGTACCTTTTGATTTCTTTACAATTGTAATAGCAGCATCGGCCGACGATTTCAATACGCTCTCAGCTATTTTATAGTCTGGAGCAATAACATGTATTCTGTATCTTGGCGCCCCAACATAACTGACATCCACTGCAACATCTTGGGCAGTTTTAATTTTGGCGGCAGCCGTTAAGGATTTATTGATGACATTCACTCCGTCGGGAAGCGGGCACGTCAAATCAACATACCCGGATATTTCCACATGGGGTATCTTGATATTCTCTATACCAATCTTACTGATGCTTTGGGCATACTTTTCGTCCACTCCTACTTCAATAAGTGGTTCTGGTCCGTCTCGCATTGCCTCATCAAATGCATCCCACACGCTATCATATGCATCATAGAGCAGGTCAATAAGTTTTTCCAGATCTTCGGGGCTGATATTATTTACCTCGGCCACGTACTGCATCCACTTTTCAGCCTTCTGCTCGTTCTTCCAGTTCTGTATCTTTTCCCGGCGCTGGTGTTCGTTAACATCTTTTAAGGACAGGTCAATGTGTTGCCTGTCCGGATCTACATTCACGACTTTGCAGACAATCTTCTGCCCTTCTCTTACATGGTCCCTGATATATTTGACCCAACCGGAAGCCACTTCAGAAATATGGATAAGGCCTTCTTTTTGCCCGTATTCGTCCAGATGAGTGAATGCACCAAAATCCTTTACTTCCATCACACTGCAGACGACTAATTCATCAGGTTCTGGCCAGCCTTTACGTTCCATATTATCCACCGATAATTATTCAAGCACTTCGACAATTTGCGTTTTGACAATGGATTTTCCGCCAGTGGACTCTGCCAGTGTGCGCCCGCACACCTGACATACTACATTGCTACTGGCACTACCAAAAATCACCTGTTCGTTCTCACAGTCATTACACTTGACCTTGAGAAATCTGCTTTTAGGTTCTTGTAGCATTAATCTTCACTCCTTAATCCTTAAGTTCGAACTTTCCTGATCTGAAACACTTCTTCTGGTAGGCTTTCTTGCATACATTACATCGATATCTCAATGCCACTTTCTTGGTAGGCTTGTCCCCTCCAGGCACTTTTGAGAATTTTCCTGCATTACCTATTCCTGTCTGTCTATGTTTCTGTCTGGTGATTCGTGTCATGGACGATGCTTTTCCTTTCTTGACCCTCTCCACGGTATGGATAGTGTGGGTCTTGCAAAATGGGCAATGTGTCCTAAACTTAGTTGGCATTTTCATAAGCAGTTCATCCTTTGTTAATATTATATGTAAATTGTCATGGACTTTCTATCCGGACAGCGACTTTACGTTTTATGAGGGCTCTTCCATTTACTTTCGGTAAAACAGCCACGTCGCCGACACCGGGATTGTATGTATTTCCATCAGCACCCATAAATTCTGGGATGTCCTTCAGTAATCGCACAACAATGTATTCTTTATTTATATCATTTTTGCCCAATTCCACGGATTCCTGATTTTCGGATTCACTGCTTTTGTCTTGTTTTTCATCATGGGAAGGAGAAGTATGGACAGTAATAGGTGGTTCTGGCACTTCGGGTACTTCATTTTCCACTATCGTTTCCGATTCTATTCCAGTATTAACTTTAATATTTGACGGCATTTCAACTTCTGCAGGTATGGCCGGGGAAGGCACTTCAATATTATCATGTTGGGGATAGGCAGGATTTTCATCCGGGGCAGTCAGATGTTTTTCTTCACTGGCCTGTGGAGTACCCTTATCATCAGTATAAGTATTAGCGCTTGCATCCTGTGCCTGCAAAGCGGCATCGGATGCCTGTTCGCTATCATTTCCAAGTATTGGTTCAATACTTGCATCCTTATACTTCAGGATAGCATTGCGCATCTGTTGGTAGACCTCCTGTTCCTGAGAAGTCATAAACTCAATATCGTGGATGATATTTTCAGGTGTTTTTGAAAAAGCCCTGGCTGAGGCAATTTTGATAATCTTGCGGGTACGTTTCTGGAATATTTTATCAATGGTGGACAGGGCGTTCTTTATCTCATATTGGATAAGTACTGCTTCTTCAGAGTGTCTTTTAGATATATTCTGGTCAGCTATTTCCAGTTCCTTGATGTACTCATTTACATCTGAATAAAATTCAGGTAATATCCTGGACAGGATGTTTTTCTTTTCCTCTTCAAGTATGCGGGTAAGCTCTTCGTATTTCACTTCATACCTCCTGCATATTCAGCGCCGCCCCGGCACATTAAATAAATGGCTGCATATTCGGGCAGTATCTGGCCCCCTTCTTCCAGTTTGAACTCTTTATCCATCATCTCAA
The DNA here is from genome assembly GCA_023136155.1 of Methanosarcinales archaeon. Classification (GTDB taxonomy): domain Archaea; phylum Halobacteriota; class Methanosarcinia; order Methanosarcinales; family Methanocomedenaceae; genus Methanocomedens_B. The sequence continues at coordinate 19,847 of JAGLRT010000037.1, read as the reverse complement.
CTGTAGTAGGTTTGGTAACATTTATCATTATCTCATTATCCCCGAAAACCACAGCATCCACCAGGGGTTCAAAATTGTCCAATTCATCCACTGTAAGCGTTACGACCTTCATGCCTGATTTGCCATGCAGGGATGAGGCTGCCCTGATAAGGCGTTTTATGTCGGCAGTCACAGGCTCGTCAATATACGCCTGGATGCCGCCCACTATCTGGTGCAGGGCATCATCCCAAAATTCTGCCGGGATTGAACTCAATGCATCAAATTTACCATTTTTGAGTCGTTCCAAATGCTCAGGACTGTTGAGGGCATCTATAATCTTAAGGGCTTTTTTCTTCCCGATTTTCTTAAATTCCATGAGTTTTTGTTCTGCATTTTCATCACTGGCCAGCACTTGCAGGTGCCACATCAGCTTACGGTTAACCAGTCTGCCCCAGCCACCCTGGGATTGGGACGGGAATTCAAGGGTTTTTGATTTCTTATCGTCACCCACAACGTATTTTTTCCTGAAGAGATGGTCGATGTCCAGGCCGGTGCCGCTTAAGTAATCAACAATCTCCCGGCGCTGTGCACTGTCAAGTGTCAATATACTGGGGTCGCGTACATGCACATGGTACCCCCGGCCACCCGAGAATGCGATGTGCAGGTTGTCTTCCTTGAAACCGAAATCATCCAGCAGGAAACAAATGAGTTTAATGATCTCCTGTTTTGCATAATCAAGCATTTCCCTGAATGAATCAGTTTCTACAGGCAGGTGGTCAGCATCAATATCAAATATCAGGTCTGCACCAAGCCATGTTTTTTCCTTCATAGTTCCGGCTGACGGATGGTCATAGTAGGCTGCGGAATGGTACACATGTGCTGGAACCATTGAAGCAATATAATCCTGCATCTCACGAGTGCTTCCAAAGCCTTTGTGTCTGCGCATGCCTGATGCCGGATCGAACATCAAGAATCCCCACTCCCGCTGTTCCAGATTTGGCGGTGACAAAACCGGGTCCTTGCGGTAATGTTCCTGGAACCTGGATTTGATGAACTGGACTGTTTTGAGATTCATTCAGGAGATGTGTTTGACCTGATAATATGTATATTTTGGTTTATGTGAAAAATATATAAATGGCGCACGATATATCACAAAAAGAAATATTTAACCTGAAACCAAAACCTCTGATTTATAACTAATTAAACCAGGTATCAATTTGAACATGTATATCAGTACCAGTAATTTCAACCTTGATTATACGCTTGATTGCGGCCAGGTGTTCAGATGGCAGCGTACCGGGGAATGGTGGGTTGGTGTGGTCGCTGGATATGTTATTCATGTTCGTCAGGTAGATGGGGGATTGGAGGTGCAGACAAGTCTTAGCAGGGATAGTATATTGCGATATTTCAGGCTTGATGATGATATGCTCCGAATTTATAGCACCATCAAAAGGGATACTGTGCTGGAGGCATTGATACATAAATACAGGGGATTACGGCTCATCAGGCAGGAACCCTGGGAGTGCCTGGTTTCTTATATGGCCTCAAGCTGCAAGTCCATACCTAGCATTAAAGATTCAATTTCCAATCTATGCAGGCAGTATGGCGATGACCTTGGCGGACATTTTTCATTTCCATCGGCTGAAATTTTGGCACATACTACCGAAAATCATTTGAAGCAGACAAAACTGGGTTTTCGGGCACGGAACATTCTTGAAATGGCCAGGCTTGTGGACCAGGATGGACTTGACCTGGGGGCTCCATTCGAGATGGAGTACGAAGAGGCCCGCAAGCTATTGATGGGGGTGCGGGGCATCGGGCCTAAGATTGCAGACTGCGTATTGTTGTTTGCATATGATAAACTGGAAGCATTTCCTGCAGATACTCATATCCTTTCTGTGATGCAGGAACATTATGGTCAGTACCTGGGGGGTCCTGTTAGCCGATTGAATGATACCATAGGACAGTTTGCACGCAGTTACTTCGGACCTTACGCAGGGTATGCACAGCAATACCTGTATTATTCCAGGATATCTACTGACAGTCCTTTATCAGCAGATTGTTGAAATATGTAATTACTGATCTGTGGTTATATTTATCTGGAGTTGATGGTATGGCTATCAAGATATTCATTATTTTTCTAAACTCCCAAATGACCGAAAGGTTTCAATTCCAGGTACGGTAACACCATGCGAATGACCGAGGCCGTTGCAGAGGGTGTAACAAGTGTTGAAGGCTGCCGGGCATAGTTGAGACAGACCGCTGAACGTACGGTAAAATTACAGCGTTGATATCTGACGGAAAGTAAAATAGCACCCGGGAATACTGTTTCCGGGTTCATGAATAGCGAAGGTAGCAGTAGCTAGCAGTAGCTAGAAATTCCAGCATAGGATGATGGTGATAAAGACATTTGTCATGACCACACCGGATACGGCCAGCAGGCTTGGCAGATTTGTAGGCACTGAATTGTTCGGAAGTGGCGGGCTGGGAATAAAGGCAATGGATAACAGGCATGTTTCCACATTGGTCCTGGTCGTGCTGGCGGGTCTGCTTGCTCTTACTGATAGCTGGACTATTATGTGGCCGGTTTTCGGGGCAGCGAACCAGTTGATAGCAGCTCTTGCGCTATTTGTGGTAACAATCTGGCTTGTTGGATTGAAAAAACCGTCAAGATATACTATATATCCGGCCATTTTCATGTTGATGACTACGATTGCTGCATTGGTGACCCTGGCTTTGAACCTTATTCCTGCCGGGAATTACCTGTTAGGCGGTACTGTTATAGTTTTACTTGTGCTGTCGCTTCTTGTGGTGGTTGAAACTATTTCCAGCTGGAAGAAAATTAAAGCAAGTATATAGGTGCAAAACCTGAATTTTCAGGATTGTTCGGTACATGGCCATTGTACAATGGCCTGGATTTTTCTTTTTTCGTATTGTTAGTTTAGTTTTATTTTGGTTGAAGGTTAAATCAGGGGTTATATTAATGTGTTATTTAAGGTATTGCAGTTGATGATAATATATGGAAAATAACAAGACACTGCGTATCGGGCATCTCTCAACATTCTACCATACTTCTTTCATATTAATGGGGACCAGATGGCTTGAGGAAAAATTGGGACTTACCGCGGAATGGAATATGTTCGGTGGGGGTCCTGCAATTGTTGAAGCCCTCTCAAAAGGCGATGTTGATATCGGTTATATCGGTCTTCCCCCTGTGATGATAGGTATTGACAGGGGTGTACCTATAATATGTGTGGGCGGCGGTCATGTTGAGGGCACTGTTATGATAGGCCCCCCGCAAAGCAAGACGTTTGATGAATTGTGCGGTAATATTGCATCTGTTCTTGAACAATTTAAGGGAGGAAACATTGGCTGTCCGCCGTCTGGTTCGATACACGATGTGATAATCAGGGATCTGTTAGCCAGTCACGGCCTGTCCGATTCAATCGGGGTGAGGAACTATCCCTGGGCTGATTTTATTCCAGATGCCCTGGCAGATGGTGAGGTTGTCGCCGCTGTTGGTACACCGCCATTATCCGTAGCTGCCGGGCGTGCATGTAATGTGAAGATTGTAGTCCCGCCGTCAGCACTCTGGCCATGGAACCCCAGTTATGGTATTATTGTGTCCAGGGAATTGCTTAAAGGGCAGGCCGGGCTGGTGGAGAATTTTCTGCGGCTTCACGAAGATGCTTCGAACCTTATCAAGGATGAGCCTGGGAGAGCGGCCCGTTTGGTGGCTGAAATGGTTGAGGTAGTGGATGAGGATTTTATCAGGGAGGTTTACCAGATATCTCCACGGTATTGCGCTGCGCTTCCCAGGGAGTATATTGAGTCTGCTATGGCTTTTGTGCCGGTTTTGAGGAAGCTGGGTTATATTGAACGTGAACTGGAAGAGGCTGATATTTTCGATACATCATTGATAGAGGCATTCCATGCTGGTGAAAAACATTATTTTTTATGAGCTTTTGGTTGTGTGGTAATCTTAAAAAATTTGGGAGAGTTAATCGTTTGTAATTATCATATATATTTATGTACAATCAATACAACATAATATATGTACCAATTTTCATGATTGCAGGTAACTGTAGGCTTTGAGATGGTATAATACCTTGAATGTGATACTCGTCATAGTAATTGGTGCTGATGCACGGGTAGAAATTATAAATAAGAGGTGAAATGAAATGGCCGAAAAAGTTTCAAAAGACGAAACAGACAGATTGAAGAAATTCAATGAACAACTTCGAGCAAGAAAAGCTCCTGTGCCTAAAAGTAAGTAAATAATAATCTAACTGTATGTTAGATTTCAATGGGGTTACAAATTTTGTGAATCTCTTGAGAGTTCTGCAAAACCATTCTCATAATAGTTGAGGCTATATTGTGGTTAACAGACTCTCTGTTTTTTTATAAATGCAGGACTGACTATTTTATTGAGAAGGACAAACTTATGCATTAATCGGATTGCATATCGACAACAATTTGGTATGAAAATACATCACTATTTTCATGCTTGTGGGTGTCCCCAAGGTCATGAATGTTTCTTCATTAATTGTTAATATCCTACTTTTTTGGAAGTCGATGCCGGTTTAGCCAATGAAGCTCCCCACAGCAGAGCTGTGGGGTATCTCATGTCTCAGGCTGCTGAGGTTGCATTGACTATGGGTTGTCCCAACCGCAGCAGAGCTGCAGGGTATTACTATTAAGATCAATCTCCTTAACTGATGAATGCTTATATCCTTTGCAGGAACGGCAATCTTCCCCCGAACTTCCAGTCCCAATTCTGGCATTCGTAACACCGTATCTGGGATGCCATTTTTGTTTGATAGCATTTCCATAAATAGCATTTCTATACATTAATATCCCAATGACAATTGTAGCACTGGCAGGGACCAATTGAATCGTTTGACATTTGAGTTTGTCTTGATCAGGCTGCTGGTGGTACCGTAATGGGACACAAGAGATTTGTTGTTCTGCCAAAAGGTTGCATTACTATTCACGGCAGGTGCAGGGCATTTACACATGGTGACATCCTTAGGGGAAATTCAGAATGCTGAATATACAAGCAGGATTGATAGGGATTATGTACAGTTTTCCATCATTTGAATGATACACAAGGTTTTTTAAGTAGCAATGCATTGAGGGGGTGTAATCCAAACACCGCACCCATAATACATTGGGTGGCGTCGGACACACGGTCCAAGGCTATGGGAAATGGTTCCTGTCGGAGGATAAAATATGGCAAAAAAGAAAGAAAATACTGAAGCAGATGAAATTAAACATATTGTACGTGTCGCTAACACTGATCTTGATGGAAAAAAGAGCGTACAATATTCACTTACAGGCATAAAGGGTATAAATCGACGTTCAGCTCGAATTATTTCTGACTTATCCGGCGTGGATCCCACGGCAACTATTGGATATCTGGATGATGAGCAGATCGAGACCATGAAAAAAACTGTCGATAATATTGAAAGTATCCTGCCAACATGGATGTTGAACAGGCGCAAAGATCCTTTGACTGGTGATGATAAGCATATTTTCGGCACCGATGTATTGCTTGTTAAAATAGAAGACCTGAACACACTCAAAAAGACCCGTTCATATAAAGGTATAAGGCACGAGCGCGGGCATAAAGTGAGAGGTCAGAGAACCCGGTCTACTGGTAGAAGGGGACTCAGTGTGGGTGTTAAGAGGAAATCACGATAGGCGGTGACAAGCATGGGATATCCAGGTAAGAACACTAAATCATACGAGACCCCAAGGCATCCATGGCAATCTGTCAGGATGACGGAAGAACTTGAATATTTAAAATCATACGGGCTGAGAAATAAACGTGAGGTATGGAAAGCCCAGAGTATTCTTCGAAATTACCGCCGCTCAGCCATGGAACTGTTGGCAGAGACTTCTGAAGGCGAATTGACTGGTCATAAAAAACAGATGAGTGAAGACATCCTGAACAGGCTCAAGCGGTATGGTATTCTCTCAGAAGAGGGAGAACTTGATAATATCCTTGCACTGGACACCAAGAGTTTTCTGAGCCGCAGGCTTCAGACCCAGGTGTACAGGCAGGGTTTTGCTAACAGCCTGAAACAGGCACGCCAGTTCATTACACACGGCCATATCACAGTGGGCGATAAGAAAATAACGATTCCCAGTTATATGGTGACAAAGGATGAGGAACTCAAGATTGGTTACTACGTGAACTCACCAATGCAAAAAGAGAATCATCCGGAACGTCCGATAGAGATCGTTAAGCGAGAGATCCAGCAAATTAAGGAAGTGCAGGATGAACGCAGAAGAGGCAGGCGGAAAGGCCGCCGATAAGCCTTAATATTATTATTTGGAGTATGAGATTATGACAGATGGAAAATGGGGAGTTGCCCATATACAAGCATCATTCAACAACACCATTATCACAATTACCGACGTGACCGGAGCTGAGACCATCGCCAAGATAAGCGGTGGTATGGTGGTCAAGGCAGCCAGGGATGAGAGTTCCCCTTATACTGCAATGCAGATGGCGAACCAGCTGGCTGAAAAACTCATTGACAAAGATATATTGGGTATCCATGTTAAGGTCAGGGCACCGGGCGGTAACAAGCAGAGAAGTCCAGGTCCAGGAGCCCAGGCAGCCATTCGGGCTTTTGCCAGGGCGGGTATCAGGATAGGGCGGATTGAAGATGTTACGCCAATACCACACGACGGGACCCAGTCTAAAGGTGGACGCAGGGGCCGAAGAGTATAAGAGAGGCATAGGATGGAAGTAGATATTATAGAATTATCTGATGACAAAGCCAGGTTCGTACTAAAAGGTGTTAATCCTGCCATTGCCAACGGGCTGCGTAAAAGTATGCTATCAGAAGTCCCCACAATGGCGATAGATTATATTAACATCTACGACAACACATCCGTGCTGTTCGATGAGCAGCTGGGTCTGCGCATGGGGCTCATTCCCCTCATCACTGACCTTGATTCATATGTATTGCCTGAGGAGTGCGACTGTCAAGGCGAGGGTTGTACCAAATGTCAGCTTACTCTAAACCTGAGTGCAGAAGGCCCCATTATGGCATATTCAGGTGATATTCAGTCAAGTGATCCAAAAGTTGGCGTGGCAGAAGATAGGATTCCTATTGTTGAACTAAAAGAGCGGCAAAAGTTGGTGCTTGAGGCTGTTGCCAAACTTGGTACCGGGCGTAAGCATGTCAAATATCAGGCAGGTGTAGCATGTGGCTACAAGAACATGCCAGTATTTACTTTTAGTGAAAGCTGTGATGCATGCGGTAAGTGTGTGGTGGAATGTCCCAAAGAGATACTGAAGATAGAAAATAATGCAGTCATTGTCAAGGACCCGTTGCAATGTATCCTGTGCAAACTTTGTGTGGATGCATGTGATATAAATGCTATCACAATGGATGAAGATACTAATGCATTTATATTTACTGCTGAATCTGATGGTTCATACCCTGCAAGGGAATTGATAATCCAGAGTGCTGATACTATCATTGAAAAGGCAAGAAGGTTAAACGAGATACTCAAATCCATAGAATGAGCCATGAGTTAAGCCGGATGCAGTTGTGATGCATCCGCCACTTAATGTTGGAGTGCACAAACCAAACCCTAATGTGGTTGTTGCCACAGCCGAACCTTACAAGGTTCGATGCAAGTGTGCGTTTCGCTATGCTCAAGCGCACGAAAATAAAAATAAACCCTAAAGCGGGGGTTGCCCAGCCAGGTCAAAGGCGCAAGGTTGAGGGCCTTGTCTCGTAGGAGTACGCGTGTTCGAATCACGTCCCCCGCATTTATTATTATTAGAGGACTGATAGCAAAATATTTATGATTAGCACCCTTAACTACCTGATATAATCACACAAATCAAGGAAACACCACACTTATATGTAAATAAAGAAAAGAGATTAAACGATGTCGAGTGATGTAAAGACGATTCCATTGATAGATAAACATTCTGTTGATGATTCAAGTTGCAGCACAGGTTGTGGCAATTGCAGTACAACCGGTTGTAACGGTGGACACATTATAAAAGCAGGCTCAAGTAATGATGTTGTTTACATGAACCTCTTATTTTTTGCACTGTTTTTTATTGTGATGATTGTTACGTCTTACTTTATAATGAAAATACTTAGTACAATCCTTCAGTAAAATCTTGGATGAATTGTTAATAAATTCGAGATATTTTATTATATATAAATTGTATTATGGACTGTTTTTGCAAATACGCTGAACCATAGTCTAGTGTCAAGTCAACCCTATAATATATCCAAATACGCTATCAATACACCGTATAATCGAACACTTTGATGTTGACTTGACACTAGTAGGAGTTTGCATGTTCGAATCATGTCCCTCGCATTATTTTTATTTTTCCAGAAGTCATCCACTTAATTACTTAAGTAAAATAATATTTTCGTTTTGTAAAACGATTTTTTCCATCTGTAAAATTTTAAATATTTGTACGGTTTTATCTATACTCCATGTCCTCATTAAGTTTAGGCAACAGCATAACTCCTCCAATGGTGAGTAAAAATCAAAACCACATGCCTTCGAAGGGTGGGGGCGATATTTTTCGAATACTTGGAATTTTCAATGAAATTTCCTTAATATTTAGTGAAGACATCACCTTTGAGCAAAAACTCACTTCAATACTCGAACAAGTCCTGTTGTTAACAGGAATGGAAAAGGGGGGAATTTACCTTAAAGACAGGACCGACGGTGATTACATTCTTACTGTACATAGCCCGGTCAGTGAAGAGTTCAAGCAAAAACACAGTAGGATCACTCATGAATGGAAATCTTTACATCCTGTTTTTATTGAGGGAAAAGTCATGGTGGTACCAGATACATGTATTGCCGACATTTCTCTCGAAAGAAAAAGGTCAACTGTCAAAGAAGGCTTCCGTTCCTATGTTAGTATACCATTGAAAAATAACAATTTGGTTGACGGCATTATTATGGCAAGTAGTTCGCAGGTCAGGCAATATTCAGAATTCCAGAAAAATTTATTTTCGACTATCGGGCAGCATGTAAGCGTGGCAATGAAAAATTCCCGTTTAATGGAAGAAGTGAAACTTTCTTGTGATTGGTATCGTGAACTTTTCGAGAATGCAGCTGATGGAATGTACACCAATGACCTTGATGGTACTTTTCTTTCCATGAATCAGGCTGGAGCTGACATGCTGGGACTAAGTATAGAAGAAGCTGTTGGGACGAAAATAAGGGATTACCTGACTGAGGAAGGTATTGAAATCGCCAGTGCTGTACATGCACAGATACTAAATGGGATGTCATTTTTCCTGCCACCTATACTTGAGATTGTCAGGAAAGATGGAAAAAAAGTGTTTTTTGAGATGAATATGAGACCTTTGTTGGAAGATGGCAAGGTTGTAGGACTGCACGGGGTTGCCAGGGATATTGACAAGCGGTTCAACGCAGAAAAGAACATGTTGGTATTTTCAAGGGCTTTAAGTCATTCAATAGATGGTATTAATATTTCAGATGGTAACCATAATATCACATTCATTAACGAGACCGGAGCAAAAATGTTTGGGTATAGCAGGTCAGAATTGATTGGACAACCAGCAAATATCTTTTATGCAGAAGAGGATTTACCCAATTATTATGAAAATGTAATTCCTGCATTAGAGAAATACGGTAATTACAACGGACTTATTTTGGCCAGGAAAAAAGGCGGTAAAGCATTTCCATTGGAAGTAACGTTGACTTCGGTATTTGATAAAAATAAAAAGACGATCTCAAATTTATCTGTGTTTAGAGAGAGAGAACGACACAAATAACAAAAACCACACAAACGAAACAAATCCAAATCTCAGCAGTATTAGAATATCAGTACATATCTTGATAAAATTGCCAGTATCTGATGCAGTTAGGAAATCGCCGGACGGGGTGCTCATTGATATAGAAGTAACTCCAGGCACTAAGACCTTTCAGGTTCCCAGTGGTTACAACACCTGGAGAAAGCGAATTGAAGTCAGACTCTCAGAGGCAGCACAGAAGGGAAAGGCAAACAAGCAGTTGTTGGAATTGCTGGCTTCGGTGCTGGGTGTAAAGGCATCTGAAGTCACCCTTGTTTCAGGTCCTACAAGCCATCGAAAGACAGTCCATGTCAGGGGAATGGACATGAAACAGGTACTTGAGTTGCTGTCTTCACTTGTGGATAAGGATTAAATGTGCTTGCAGCATCTAATTCTGCGATGTCAGTAATGGAAGACATGGAACGTCTGGAGAAACTGGAAGAGTTGATACAGGAACTCAGGCAACAGTCTGATGATGGTGCCGCAATAATTGTTGAAGGCAAACGGGACCGTAAGACATTAAGGGAGCTGGGTATTACCGGACCTGTAAAGTTAGGTACTCAAAAGGCATTACTTGAACTCTGTGAAGAAGTGGCCAGGGAATACAATAAGGTGATAGTTCTGACTGACTGGGATGAAAAAGGTGATAAACTTGCACGGCTCATGGCGGAATTTTTGAACAATGCTGACGCGATAGTGAATACTGAAATCAGGCAAAGGATAAAGGCACTAGTCAAGAAAAGGATCAAGGACATTGAAAGTTTGAATACACATGTGTTTAACCTGAGAGCGGAATTGAACAAACAGGATAGTATATGAATTTAATTTATAATCATGGCATTGATACCATAACTTTATTATGTCTTCCAAACAATGTGGACATGTAAATATCATGTTAATCATTATTATGATTGACCATTAACAAAATATATGTAAATAGTTAAATAAATCACAAATCACAAATCACAAATCCATTATTGCCATTTACACGGAACCAAACATGCATCACAGATGCAATTGTGCCCGGTATGGGATAAGTTATTTAGAGGGATGGACTAAAAATATGTTGATAAGCCAGAGTTAAATGGTTTATATCCATTCAATGAGATAACATCACTGGATAAATACCAGATTGAGGTCAGTAGAAATAAACAGAATATATTGAAATTCCGGGTGAGTATTTCACTAGTTCGTAAGTGTATAAGTCAGAGTACTGGCATTATTCGGATAACAATATAAGTGTGAACATTACTGATTGGTTTAATTCAATCGACTGTAAGCTGATTTTTTTAGCTATTTTAAAATACGTGAGGTATACTCATATGCAAAATACAGACACTACCAAGTATATAGTTCATGCGAGAATAAGAGCCGATGGCGTTGTGGAAAGACCAGATGTGGTGGGGGCCATATTCGGTCAGACCGAAGGGTTGCTTGGCAACGATCTTGACCTACGTGACCTCCAGAAGACTGGACGTATTGGCAGAATTGAGGTCAATATCAAATCAACAGCAGGCAAGTCCAATGGTATGATAGATATTCCTTCAAGTCTTGACAAGGCCGAGACTGCCATACTGGCTGCTTCCCTGGAGACCATTGACAGGATAGGGCCATGCATGGCCGGTATTGAAATTATCAAGGTTGAGGATATCCGTGCATCTAAACGGAAGCATATCGTGGATCGGGCCAAGCACATCCTCACAGACATGTTCGATGAGAACGTACCTGAAAGCCAGGAAATAACCGATGAGGTCAAGCAGTCCATAAGGATAGAGGAAATGACCTATTACGGAAAGGACAATATCCCGTGTGGTCCCAATGTAATGGATTCTGATGCAATTATTGTGGTAGAAGGACGAGCTGATGTGCTGAACCTGTTGCGATACGGTATAAAAAATTCAATTGCAGTAGGTGGTACAAATGTCCCACCGGCAGTTGCAGAATTGTGCAAGAAAAAAAATGTTACGGCCTTTACTGACGGCGACCGTGGCGGTGAACTGATTATCAAGGAACTTCTGCAGATAACAGATATTGATTTTATCGCAAGAGCTCCGGACGGTAAGGGTGTGGAAGAACTGGTGCAAAAGGAAATAGTCAGATCCCTGCGCCAGAAGATACCTGTAGAACAGGCAATGGAGAAGTACCAGATAGGTGGAAACAGGCAGAGGACATCTTCGCAGCAACCAGCACACAGGCAGGAACGAAGGGAGATCAGGCCCAGAGTTATGAAGGCCCACACTCAACAACCCCGTGCTACCGAACGGCAGCGCAGGAACAGTAGAAAGGACGAATCAGTCAAGACTGTTGCTACAGAATTCAAAGAACATATGAGCGAACTCAGCGGTACTTTAAGTGGAAGATTACTGGATAATAATAAAAAAATATTAAAAGAAGTGACTGTGAAAGATCTTGCAAATTCAATAAAAGATGTAGACAGCAAAGTTAAAAGTGTGGTGTTCGATGGAGTCATAACCCAAAGACTAGTGGACATTGCATCAGAAAAAGAGATCAAGGATATTATCGGTGCAAAAATCGGAAACGTAACCAAGGCACCGGCAAACCTGCGTATAGCTTCCACTGGTCAGTTATAAGCAAATCATGCATCGGCTGGACAAAAGGGCAGGGCACTGTGCAGATGCCATATTAAAGGCAGGAGATATACATGTGGTATCCCACATCGATGCTGATGGTCTCACTTCAGCCGCTATTATCTGTACTGCCCTGGAGAGGGCAGGCAAGGAATATTATGTAGAGTTTGTCCGCCAGCTTGATGCATGCATTCTTAAGGGTATTGCAGATAGCAATCCTGACCTGACTGTCTTTACAGATCTGGGTAGCGGGATGCTTGACCAGATGAAAGTACTGGGTATAAATACAGTCATATCAGACCACCACATTCCTGCAGGGGATTGTCCCATGCATTTAAATCCCCATGTGTTCAACATCAATGGCGCATATGAGATAAGTGGTGCAGGTACTACTTTTTTGCTGGCTCGTGCTTTAGGGGATAACAATGACCTTGCTGGGCTGGCAGTGGTTGGAGCGGTGGGAGACATGCAGCACGTCAAGCAGGGTAAGCTCACAGGTATCAACCGTCAGATAGTGAGTCTGGGCCGCCAGAGCGGTGTATTGCATTGCCAACGTGACTTGACATTGTTCGGGAAGCAGACCAGATCGGTTTATAAGATGCTGCAATATTCATCTGACCCATACATACCAGGACTTTCAGGAAATGAAGATGCATGTATCAGTTTTTTAAAGGGCGCAGGCTTGCGTTTACACGGTGAAGGATGGCTCAAGTGGGTGGACCTCACAGATGAGGAAAAAAAGAGCGTTGTATCAAGACTGATGCAATATTGTATATCTGCTGGCATTCCGGCATATAAAATCGAGCGTTTGGTGGGGGAGGTATATACCCTGTTGCGGGAGCGTGAGGGTACTGAGACCAGGGATGCATCTGAATATTCCACCCTGCTCAATGCAACAGCCAGATATGATAGAGCAAAAACCGGTCTTGCCGTGTGCATGGGTGACAGGGATAAAGAATATGAAAATGCTATCCATTTACTGGCAGAGCACAGGCGCAACCTTGTTGAGGGTATTAACCTGGTGAAATCACAGGGTATGGTCACCCTTAATAACTTCCAGTATTTTGATGCAGGCTCGAAAATTAAGGATACTATTGTAGGTATAGTGGCAGGTATGAGTACCAGTGCAGTAGGTAACAGGAACCTGCCTGTAATAGCTTTTGCAGATACTGATGATGGCGTGAAAGTATCGGGTAGAGGTAATTATGACTTGGTACGCAAGGGCCTAAATCTTGGAGTATCTTTAAATACGTCTGCTCAGTTCGTAGGAGGCATGGGGGGAGGACATGATATCGCTGCTGGTGCAACCATTCCTAAAGCGGCAAAATCTGAATTTATCAAACATCTTGACCAGATAATCGGCAGCCAGTTAAGAAGCTCTTGAAAAGTGTTCCGGTTATACCAGTTGGTCAATGGGTACCATTTCATTAACATCTATTAGGGTGGACATGGCATGTGTGTCCATCTTGAACCCCTGTTCCTGTACTACAGCTTCTGCATTTGTACCTCCGACCACGACAACTCCAAAGTGGTCACGTTCCAGGCTCATGCCAAGGATATCTGAGTTTGGCTCGCCCACTTCCAGTATTCCGCCAAATCCTGCAGATACCAGTTCGTCCAGCACTTCCTCTACTTTTTCCCGTGCAGTCATGGTAATCTCCCGCAAATTGGCAAGTATTTTTCCAGAACCGCTGGTAAGCATATCGCTTACCGAAGTGAGGGATTGGGACATAAGTATCTCAAGCGGGTCCAGGGTGGTACTGTCGTACATAACCAAGTCAGTGAAACGCAGCGGTACTCCGTCCCTGATCTCTACCAGACCTCCGAACTTTGGTTTAATGGGAACACCGTGTTTTAAAAGCACACCGTCTACAGTTATACTACATACTGTGGCGATGCCGTGAAGGTAAGGGGGGATGGTCAAATCTCCAATAGATTCTCCCGGAGACAGCAATTTTACCAAAGGGCTAACGGTCAGGCCACTCAACATAACGTCCCGAAATATGGGGAGCACATCATTGATGTGTTCACTATCTATCAATGAGATATTGGTCACTAACTTACCAGTATACATGGATGGATTGAAAGTCACCCTGTACATAAGATCTTCCATATGCGAGACCGTGAATGTTATTGGTTCGCCTGAAGGGTTTGTACCTTTTTTCAATGGCATTGTTCCACCTGTAAAATGTTAGCTGATTGAAATGATTGCAAAATATTGGATGTTACATATAAAAAGCTGTCTATTACTTAATGACAAGCCCCGAAATTGTTTACTGATATATTTAACTAATTGCTGATACGTATAAATACCTGGACTAATGTTATTACATAACATACTATTTAATCAGTTTTAAAATAAGTTTATTAACCATAAATTCCTGTTTAGAAGGCATGCTTCCTGCAAAGGTCAAAAACTGGATGGTAGCACCCCAATGGGGTACCATGGACGAAGCGATATATTCTGTCAACAAGTTAGAACGCTTAAACGGTGCCTACTGGTTCTGGCTCATGTCAGATTATAATCAGGACAATCCCCGCATGCTTCAGGTACTTATCAGCCAGGGAGCGATTGACTACAATCTGAACAACAAGCATTTTACCAACAAGTACATCGATGCTGAAACATTTTCATGTTACTGTGGGATATGGCAGTACAAGGACGGGAAAGTATCTGACCTGGTGCACGACAGCTGTACCTGTACAGTGAAACAGGGACAGTTTACTTGTGAAACAGATTCTGGATATAATATTTCAATATCCAAGTCATTCCCATATTATGATATGCTGGTGCAGGATGAAAATGGCGAAGTTACCAGGTTTAGTTCCACATCCTCAAAATTCAATAGAGAACATTTCCAAAACCCGCTGGTCAAATATCCCTCACTGATATCATACAGCGATGATTTTGATGCCTATGCCCGCAACAGCCGGGGATTCCAGTATTTTATCGCCAGCAAGATGAGTGACCTTTTTGGCACCTGCAAAGGTGAGTTGTTTGAGCGGGATTTCTTTGGAAGTTTCTGGCTGGAGAGGGCACTGGGTTTTGGTTCAACACTACCGTGGAAGATAGTGATGGTCAATTTCAATGACCGCTCACGGATATGGTACCGTTATTTCACGTCAAAGATTCTAAACTATGGTACACCTCTGGAGTTCATCTTTGACGATATGGTAACCAAAAAGCGCTATCATTTCTATGACATGACATTTAATTATACAGCGAACGGCACATCAACAAAAATAAAATTTGGCCCCCATGTGGACACGATTCATCTGACTGGTAAAGGTAAAGAGGGTAAAACCCTGACCCTTACTGCCAGGATACTGGGCAGGCACCTGTACCAGTATGATGTAGCAAAGGTAAAATTCAATTATTACCAGATGATACTGGATATTAAGAATGTTGCTGTGGAAGTGGATGGTGTTGACTTGATGCAAGGCAAAGAGCCTACTCTCAGTTATGGTGAGGATGCCCATTTTAGCTTATAGACAATGGTTTAGCTTTTGGGTAATGGTTATTTGCCGAACCTGCGCTGGCGTTTCTGGAAATCCCTTATCGCCCGCAGCAGGTCGAGTTTCCTGAAATTCATCCAACTTACATCAGTGAAATATATTTCAGAGTAGACTGACTGCCATATCAGGAAATCAGCGAGGCGTTTTCCACCTGAACGTATTACAAGGTCTGGTTCATGTTTGATGAGCAGGTTTTGTTCGATTACAGATTCATCTATTTCCTCTGGTGTCAATTCACCTGAGTATATCTTTGACATAATATCCTTGAATGCTTCAGTCAGTTCTTTCTTACCCCCGTATCCCAGAGATAAGTTAATGTGCATATCTATGCTTTTTGCAGTCTTTAGATGATGGTTCAAACCATCAATTGTAATGAGGTTAATTGTGGCATCGACTTCTTTTAACGTGTCAGTTATTTTCATATGAAGTTTATTGTAAATTTTTTCATAGATATCGGGGTCCACATCAATCAAGCTGATATAAATTGTCAGGACATTGATGCTGTATTCTTGACACCATTCGATGAATTCATTGAGACGCCTGGAAAAGTATGCATCCAGCAAGTCACTTTCTGTGAAGATTAGTACAATACTGGTTGGAAGTAAGGTTTTATCGTCCTTCAGTATGCCTTTTTCAAGTTTCAGCTGGTATAATCCGGAGAATAATTCCATTGTACATATGTTATATCTTAAGGATAAATTATTTGCCTTTATATGCCATGTTAACCAGTGATATCAATGTCTATGGATTCAGTAAATAATATGTATACTAATACACATACTGTTTTTTTTATGTTTGTGATGCTTATAGCTGTATTGTTGCCGTTCATACCAGCACAGTATCTGGTAGTGCTGTTTTTAGCCATTACTCTTATCCTTGCCTTAAGTCCACAACAGAAAATAGTACCCATATTTTCATTATGGGGTTTTTCTTTTGCAATATTTATTATGAGTTTATTGAGTGTTATACTTGGATACACTGACTATGAATTTCCGATATACATTATGGGCGCTTCCATATTCATCACCACTGCTGGTGGTTTTGGGGCTGCATATGTAAGGAAAAGAGGAGTAACAAAACCCCAGCTGGATCGTAAGTTCATTTCAGCCACTTCAAGTATTGCTTTGATATTATTTGGTGCCCTGTCTGCATGTGTTGTGGCTTATTGGATCACTGCCTGGATGGATATCCCGATTTCGTTGAGTCAGCTGTTCTTTCTCGCATTGATAGGCGGAGTGACGTGTGCATTATTAGAATCTATACCTTCCAGGGCAGATAAATATCTTACACTGATGCTGGGCACGGGTATGGTTATGTGGTTATTTGCAAGTTTTGGTCATTTCGTGAACTTTTCACATTTATCGGCAGCATTCATTTTCTCTTTATTTTTGGCTTATCTAGCGTACCGCATGGATGTTGCTGATGTTTCTGCCATGCTGTCAGCAACACTGCTTGGTGTGCTGATAATAGTATTCACAAACATGAACTGGTATCTGATTCTCATCACTTTCTTCCTGCTGGGTGGTGCTTTCACTAAATATAAGTATAACTACAAAGTTATGAGGGGGATTGCCCAGGGTAAAGGCGGGGTGAGAAGTTATAAAAATGTAATGAGCAATTCCATTACTGCACTGATACTGGCAGTGGCGTACGGTGTGTACCAAGAATTATATCCTGCTTTTGTTCCGGTTCTGTTGTTCGCGTATCTGGGAGCAGTGGCCACGGCCACTGGTGATACCCTGGCCAGTGAAATAGGGGAAACCAATAAGGGTAAACCCATTCTCATTACTACATTAAAACCGGTTAAACCAGGGACTGACGGAGGAATCTCATGGCTTGGTGAAATTGTGTCCATAGGCGGTTCAGCGGCTATCGCTATACTTGCACTGGTACTTGGTGTGATTGATATGAATCCTGATAGTGTTGTTTCTTATTTTGTTTGGTTGCTGATAGTCATATTCGGTGGGTTTGCGGGGACCAATTTTGACAGCTTACTGGGGGCCACTCTGCAGCAAAAGGGCTGGCTTTCAAATAGCGGTGTAAATCTTGTAGCTACCATCGGCGGCGCATTTATATCTGGAGCTGCCTATTATGTGCTGTGCGGGCATGTAGTGTAGAGGATATCACTCAGGCCTCCGGAGCCTGGAACTTGGGTTCGACTCCCAGCATGCCCGTAATACTCCAAATCTAAAATTAAACAGTAAAAGTTATCCCCGTAACATTTGTGGATATTAATAAAAGAAAAAAAAAGGCCTGTGGGGGCCAGAATTACTTAAACTTTGTCTATTATCTCAATCTTAACCTTTTTTACATTTGGTTTTTTGATCTTGTCAGGCATCCAGCCTGGCTTGTTCTTGGGAGCAGTTACTTCTTCTCTCCATCCTTCATATACGTGAAGCTTCTTGGTGCCTCTTTCCCTCAAGATAATTGTATCCGGATTTTTATTGGTTCCTTTGCCCCTGTTAGCTGCCTTCAGGGCTGCCTGTCTGGGCTGTTTGCCAGTAAACACTCCATGCTCATTACCTTTTTTGTCCCTTAATACAAAGTTTCTTGTTCCTGTCATTATTTAATACCCCGTGTGAGTATACTGTTACCGATTATATTATATAAACCTTTTTCACATTTCGGCTCGAAGCATACTGATTTTTCGTTACAGATTCTTTTTATGAAGTGTATGAAAATGTTATACCAGTTTCAATAAAACCGTGGACTGGAATTGATTTTGGTAGTGGTGGAGTAAATTTGGTGTATATCTCGTCATTATAAAAATACATGTTTATACATCCAAATATATATTATAAGTATATCTAAATATCTACATGGGCAATATGTCACAGGTATTTGGGAGATATTGTTTGCAGAACTCGCAAAACTTACCTTTGGTCGGCGTACCTGTAACAGCAACAATGAACCCCTTAGCCATCAACGTATCCCATATTTCCTGTAACTCATGGTATCCATCCGGTTAGTGTTCAGTACATCCTTCAATAGTTTCATGTCACCATCTGATGGCTGGCACTGCGTAGCTGGCGGAATCACCTTTGCTTCACGCTTCACGAATACAGCCCCCCCCCGCATATTGGCGCACATATAGCCACGGGACTTGCCCGTAATTATCAGGTTACCCGCACGCATATCTGCGGCCGCAAACTCACCCACATCTCCTTGCACTACCACTGTGCCGCCAGCAAGCAGTGTGCCCGTGTTCATACCTGCATTACCATCCACAACAATGGTGCCCTTTCGCATCAGAATGCCAGTGCTCAGGCTAACGTTACCTTCCACCATCACCCTAACTTCACTCTCACACCGGGCACCCACTGTATCTCTGAGCACCCCGTCCGCAAGCACCAGGCACGGCACGTCACCATCATAGAATGAATTCCTGCAGTCCGTAAACTCATCTGTCCCCATTAAGTGGTGCAGGATATCCGTGATGGACCTGAAACATCGGTAACCGTCCTGCTTAGATACTACCTCGACCACGTTTCCCATTGGCTGCGCCACGCTGCCTGATACATATATCCGGCCTGAAACCATGCTGATCCCCATCCGTGTGCCTACATCTCCGTCTACGAATACGCTGCCCACATCCAGCGGTTTCCCGCTGCCTCCAAAATATTTCAGGTCAACGCCAAGGCTTGAGGCTAGCCTGCTGCCAGCATTGCCCATGATATGCACATCACCACCAGAGCGCAGGTGTTCCACTAGTTCACGGTATGAATATTCATTACCTTGCTGGTTGTCAACAGGAGCATCTGGGTTAAGTTCAGTACCTTCATGCTGCCAGTAAAAGTTGTATGTGAAATCGCACAGGCAGTTTATTGGAGATTGGATGTCCAGTGTCAGTATTTCACTCATTGTGACTTAATTCTCTGGTAGGTTTAATTATTTATCGGGATTTTTGTATCCACTTCAAAAAGCAGGGTAAAATGCATAT